>DOJM01000410.1:8899-13414 GCA_003529225.1 Paenibacillus sp. | reverse complement strand
GGATTATAATATGCTGCTCTTCCGGCCCGTCCCCGTCATCCTTCCTACGGGGTCCCGAAATACCGGACATATACACTGTTAACTTCTGGCCAGTTGCTGAACGAGGCAATAACGTAGCCATCACCTCAAGGTCGCTCCAAGAAGGAATAATCCGCTCCATCCCCATCAAAGTGATTTGCGTCTTCGGCAAGGTGGTGACCATGCGAGCATTGCCCTCATTCTCGAATAGCACCATGGAACCTGTCTCTGCAATCGCAAAATTGCATCCCGTCATCCCAATATCCGCTTCTAGGAATTTCTCCCGTAGCTTGCGCCGTACAAATCCTGCAAGGATTGTAGTCTCAGGCAAAGCTTCCTCCCCTGCCTCCTTGGACAACAGCTCAGCAATCTGATAGCGGTTCTTATGGATGGCTGGGATAATGATATGAGACGGAGTTTCTCCGGCAAGCTGGATAATATATTCGCCAAGATCTGTCTCAATCGTCTCCACGTCAATGGATTCAAGCGCAGTATTCAAATGCAGCTCCTCTGTCACCATCGATTTGGATTTGACCACGGAAGCCGCCTGTTTCCGCTGCGCAATCTCTAAAGCAATCTTCACTGCCTCTTCACCCGTTGCCGCAAAATGAATATGCGTGCCGTTCGCTCTTGCATTGTCTGCAAATAGATTCAAATAATAATCGAGATGAGCGATCGTATGCAGGCGAATTTGTCGCCCACGTTCGCGCCATTCTTCCCAGTGTCCATGATCGTTCGCCGCTTTCTGTTTCCCGTCACGCAGCCTTTCCGTAGTGAAGCGAACGNNAACCGCCTTGCGCAAAAAGTCATTATTCAGCGCCAAGTCGGCACGCTCTTTTACCGTAGCTGGCTTCACATCATTCGATTCCAATTTAGTATGGGCGGCATTCTGACTCATTGTCCACTCACCCCTTCATACAGTAGCTCTGCTAAATGCATGACTCGAACCGGTTTGTGGCGATAACGCAAATTCCCGGCAATATTCATGAGACACCCCATATCCAGACCCGTTAAGACCTCTGCTTCCGACTCCAGCACATGATCTGACTTCTCGGTGACCATCGCCCCGGAGATATCAGACATCTTCACGGCAAAGGTTCCGCCAAACCCACAACAGTCCTCAGCAAAAGGTAGTGGTACTAGCTCCATCGCCTTCACATTCTGCATAAGTAACATAGGCTCATCACGAATCCCCAGAATCCGGGTGCCATGACAGGAAGGATGATAGGTAACTTTATGCGGAAACACTGCCCCTAGATCAGTTACGCCAAGCACCTGTACCATAAACTGGCTGAACTCATAGGATTTACGCTGCAAATTCTGCGCCTTNNAAATAGTTTCGGGTAATGATGAAGCATCCCGGTGCAAGACCCGGAAGGAGCAATGACAAAGTCACTTTCTTCGAAAGCCTGTAGAATCGTAAGCGCAGCTTGACGTGCCTCATTCCAATAGCCACTATTGTACGCAGGCTGTCCGCAGCAGGTCTGCACTTCGGGAAAATCCAGCTGTACGCCATATCTGGCAAGCAGACGTGCCATCGCTTCTCCGACCTTTGGGTACACAGCATCACTGATGCAAGTAATAAACATCGATACCTTCATGTCTTCACCTCCTGCAACACTATTTTCTACACGGTTGTTATTGCGATGTTCAGCTCCTGTAGCTGCTTTAGCTGTTCTGTGGCAGGGCTGTAATCCGTTATCACAACATCCAGTTCACTAGTCGTGGCAACATGTGTGAACGCTTGAATTCCGAATTTGCTGGAGTCACAAAGTAGGATCACCTGCTCCGCGATAGAAATCATCTTTCGCTTCACCATCGCTTGCAGCTCATTCGATTCACTGGCGCCGCGTTCGAGATGAAATCCTTTGCAGGAAAAAAACATCTTATCCACGTGATACAACTCAAGCGAACGCTCGGCTAAATGTCCAACAAAGGACATCGATCTGCGGCTCAGTTGACCGCCTGTTGAGATCACATCTATTCGTTCCTTCCCACTTAACTCCGCAGCTACCCTAATAGAGTTAGTCAGTACAGTTAGTGGCATATCCGGCAAATGTGAGGCCATATACCATGCAGTTGTACTAGCATCCAGCAAAATCCGATCTCCCGGCTTTATCATCATCACTGCCTCACGAGCAATCTGCTGCTTCTCCGCTGCGTTCATAATTTCACGTTCTGCATATGGCGTCTCTGGCTGACGATCACGCAGACTGACTGCACCGCCGTGCGAGCGTAGCAGCCTCCCCGCCTTTTCCAAACGATCAAGATCCCGACGGATGGTCTCCTCCGTCACTTGGCATAATGTACTCAACTCCGAGACACGAATGCTGCCACGTTCATTCACTAGTTCTACGATTCTTTCATATCTGTCTGCAATCAGCATGGCTTCCCTCCGTTATATCTATCTATATTCCATCTTCCACTTATCTAGTAAAAGCTGCAGGCACTCCACCGTCAATCGTCAGCATACAGCCCGTAGTCTTCTCTGACTTGGATGAAGCGAAAAAGGCAACGCCTTCAGCAATATCACGTGGATAAATATTTACAAGCAGTGTTGTACGTTTACGATAATGTTCCTCCAGTTGATCCGGCTCAATCCCGTAAGCAGCCGCCCGTTCATTCCGCCAGTTCGAATTCCAAATCGCTGAGCCTTGTAGAATGGCATCCGGCAAAATGGTATTGGCGCGAATACCGAACTCTCCACCTTCAGCTGCAATACAGCGAGCCAAATGTGCTTCTAGTGCTTTGGCAGAACTGTAAGCCGATGCGCTTTTTCCAGCAAATATAGAGTTCTTNNCCGCCGATTTTTTGCTCCTTCATCATCTTGAAGGCTTCGCGTGCAACGAGGAAATAACCAGTTCCTAGCACGGAAATGTTCAAGTTCCACTCTTTTAATGAAGTCTCGTCAAAAGGACTGGAAGTCGCAAGCCCAGCATTGTTCACAATAATATCTACTCCGCCATAAAAAAGTGCTGTATCTGCATAAGCTGCGGTAACTTGCTCCTCCTGCGTTACATCCATTTTAACAGCGAACGCACGATTCTCACCGTATTTATCGTTAATCTCCGCAGCAATTTTCTGTGCGCCCTCCAGATTGAGATCTGCCAGCACAACATGCGCTCCTTCGGACACTAGACGACGAGCGGTTTCGCTCCCGATTCCTGCTGCCCCACCAGTAATGAACGCAACCTTACGCGAGAATTCTGCTTCTGCTGGTGCCAGCGATAATTTATATAATTCCAAAGGCCAATATTCCACATTGTACGATTCGTTCTCACTTAGAGAGACGAAATCTCCCAATGCGGTAGCTCCGCGCATAACAGCAATAGCCCGGTGATACAAGGCACCGCTAATTTTAGAGTTGCTCCAGCTTTTGCCTGTATTGATCATTCCCACTCCGGGAATCAAAATCACACGCGGTGCGGCCTCGAACATTACATCTCCCACATGCTTATTGCGATCGAAGTACGCTTTGTACTGCTCTTTGTATGCGGTAATCGCTTCGTTCAGCTTCGTCTTCAAACCATCAATATCACTGGCATTTGGTTCCCAATTCACAAATAGTGGCAGCATTTTGGTATGTACCAAATGATCCGGACAAGCTGCACCTACACTGGATAATTTCTCCGAGCTAACTCCACCTACAAAACGCAGCACATCCTCTGCATCATCGAAGGTCAGTATCATTTTGCGCTCATCACTAACTGCGCCTCTAATCAGTGGCATTACAGCCGCCGCTACAGCCCGACGTTCTTCTTCCGGAAGCGCTTCCGATTTGCGACCTCCGAACAGGTTCTCATCTTCAATTCTATCTTGGATGTAACGCTCTGCTTCATTAATGATAGAGATCGTCTTCGCGTAACAAGCTTCCGGCGTATCTCCCCAAGTCACGAGGCCATGTTTCTCCATCAACACCAATTCTGCTTGCGGATTAGCAAGTACGCCTTCAGCGATCATTTTGGATAAAGTGAACCCAGGACGAATGTAAGGCTCCCGCGCGAAACGATCCCCATAAATTTCCCGCGCAATATCTTTACCGTTATGAGCACAGCATAAGCTGATAATCGCATCAGGATGTGTATGATCTACATGTTTGAATGGTAAAAAAGCATGCAGCAGCGTCTCAATTGAAGCACGCGGATGCTTAGGATCAATCATACAATTCGCGAGGTAAGCCACCATTTCCTCATCAGGCATTTCCTCCCGATCAAACAATGGCGCAATATCCTGTAGCCGCAATCCGGTAAAATTGCCTGCTTTCATCGTAGCTAGGTCTGAGCCGCTACCCTTCACCCACATGACTTCAACCTCACGACCACGGAAATCTAATTCTATAGTTTTACTAGAGGTATTCCCTCCTCCAAAATTACAGACTCTACGATCTTCACCCAACAGATTGGAGCGATAGACTAGTGCATCCAGACCTCCGCTGATGACTTTTTCCCGTGCAGAATCCCATAAACTTTGTACCATTTGTGAATACCTCCGTTTTTG
>DOJM01000410.1:0-8882 GCA_003529225.1 Paenibacillus sp. | reverse complement strand
CTGTTTGTGTTTGAATAGAGCATTTTCAACAAAATTTAAAATTTATTTCACAAGTTAGACGAATCCTCCTTGGATGAACCGAAATTCCATTGTAAAAAAACAAAAAAAGAGTTGCCAATTAGCAACTCCTTCACCCCCACTATTCAGCACCGACTCGACTCATAAACTAATCCAGTAGTTACATTTTCCATCCTCGTTACCGCTAAGTATTCCTCTGTTCGCTTCAATAACCTTTCTCGAAGCTACATTGTTCGGCTCACAAGTCAGCATGACCTTATCGATCCCCAGATCCGCAGATTTTTTTAACAACTCTGCTAGAAAAATCTTGCCAAAGCCCTTTCCTCGCTCACTAGGCCTGATGCTATATCCGATATGTCCACCTGATTTTCTTAATTGATCATTTAAGGAATGTCTTAGCTTTCCAACACCAACAGGATAAGAGTCAATCAGTAACCAATAGTTGGTTTGTGGGACATAGTTTGGTAGGAGATTATCGCCTCTTGAAAGTGCTATCCGATCTCTGATGAAATCAGGAAATTCACTGTAAGCCAAATCAAACCCATTGTTAACGAATCCATTCTCCCCAGGGCCTATCTCCATAATCATTTCAAAAATATCGNNCTCAATCAACATCATAGTCCCCCCTAGAACACAAAAATTGCTTACCGTATCAAAAAATTCTACCGCAAAAAAGAGCCGTCCGCATTATTTAATTGCACTTTCTACAACTAAAATTAACTTCAGCACACCTGTCTATCGTTAAGTGTACTTTGTGCAACTAAATTCCCCCAATTAAGCTGTATCCGCTAATTTCCAGAAATATAGTTGTACAAAGTACATCTATATCACAATAACCGGAGTAAAGTAGCTGTTTAGTTGTATTAAATACACTTATCTGCTCCCGCCCTCTTTTTCACAGTAATGTTTCTACTTCTATCTCTTCCTTGCGAACTCTCGTAGTATACTATGGGATAAGATACAGATGTTTTATTTTGGATAAGGAGGTTTGAGATGGTAAATAGTTTTAAGCATGCCAAGGCGCAAGAACGAGTGTGGCACTCCTATGAGCAGATGATTGCGCAGTGGCCCATTCCACTTAAGGAGATCGATGTTCCACCCACATATGGACTGACACATGTATCCTTGCTGGTCAAAAGAGTAATCCACCTTTACTACTGTTTCATGGTGTTGGCGATAACTCGGCGGTCATGTGGATCTTAAACATCGAGAAATTATCGAAGCATTTTTTTTGCATCGCAATTGATACTTTGGGCGGACCCGGAAAAAGCATACCTAACGAGCAGTTTAACAAACAGAAGTTTGAGCAAGTGGAATGGATTAATGAAATAGCGACGTATCTGAATATAGACGTCTTTAATATTGCGGGTGTGTCCAATGGCACCTATATTGCTTTTAATTATGCGACCAAGCAACCGGACAAAGTGAACCGTGTCGTTTGTTTGGAGGGCGGGATGGTCACTGCACCGATCAAAGCCATGATCCAAACTTTAATGATGATGTTCCCGGAGATTCTGATTNNCCCCTTTATTTGACAACCATCCAGCATTAGCTGCTCATCTGATCCTTTTAATGCGCACTCATAATCAGCAAGCAATGTTAAATTAAGTCCAGGCCTCGCATATTGGCGAACAATCTGACAAAGCAGGTATACGTACCGACGTGTTAGGCTGTTACATCAATCTCAATTATCCGGATCCTGTTATTCGGAGATTAGAAATAGCTTTCCTGAGCAGACTTCAAAAAATTAAGCCTATGATCGACGTATCTTTAGAAGATATAACGAACCTCGAGATTAATGAGACCGTTGCTTTACTGAAGAAATATTGCTCCTATGGAAAAATAGTGCTTTTCAAACCAGATAAATGGTACCTTTCTATGCGAGTTGAATAAAATAAGAAACAGAACGATTGAGTAACATCGTTTGACAATTAAGCCCTAACTTGGAAGGGACGGGATTACCGATGAGATTCACATTCCCTATTCTGACCTTATCTCATGGTGGGGCTCAACGCATGCTGGTAGAACTCACCAATGGGCTAACAGCTATGGGGCATCAGGTTACTATCCTCATGCCAGTAGATGGGGCTGTTTCCTATAATGTCCGCTCCAACTTAATCCGCTCCACACATATGGCGCTTCAAGAACAGGACTATCCCTCAGGCGATATAATTGTTTCTAATTTTCATACAACAGTCCCTACCTCTCAAGTAGCTAGCAATCAAGGAAAAGGAATTCATGTAAGATTGTCATTATGCTATGAACCCCCCTTTTTACCAGATAGTTCGCTGTCGTTCCCTTCTTATCATGTCACAGAGCATCTAATTGTTTTATCGCATTGGCAGCAGGAGCTGATTCGTTTAAATCATGGGATCACAGGAAAAATCGTGCCCATTGGCATTAGCTCCTCCTTCAAGAATATGAATATCCGTTACAGTCTTCAGGAGCCTTTAAACATAACAGCTATATTAAGAAAGGCAGAACGTGGTTTCTCATGGCACCGTGAGCAAGACTATCTTATAGAGCAGCTGGATCTCGTGAAAAATCAATGTCCCCATGTAAATATTAACTTTATCAGTCCGCCGGACGAGTTCAACACTTCAGAAGTTCTCCAAAGAATGAAAGCTACTGGCAAATATCGATTCTTCACGCCAGCGAATGNNTCTTTGTTAGTTCTAGTATTTTTGATACGGGTTCTTTGCCGGGGCTTGAAGCCATGCGGTGTGGCGCAGCACTCGTCTGTGTTTATTCAGGTGGAAATATGGAATACGCAAATCACGAGAAGAACTGCCTGCTCTCCTACCGGTATGAGAACCGGCTAGGTGAAGATGTCGTCCGCTTAATCCGAGATCCAAACTTAAGAACAAAATTAGCAGCACAGGGTGAAAGATCCTCACACAAATGGACATGGGCAAATAGTGTCAGGTTATTTGAGCAAGCGGTTAGAGACTTCTTGTTAAAAACTAGACGATCTTAAAAATAGTGAAGGCTACTCTCTCTTACGATAGTTACCCGGCGAGACGCCATAACGTTCCCGAAATACCCTGTGGAAATAGGTATAGCTTCCGAACCCCGTCTCCTCTGCTATTCGCTCTAAGGTATAATTGGTGTTGTCCATTAATCGAAGTGCCATAGCAAGCCGAATTTGCCCAGCATATTGCATAATAGAGTAGCCAAATTGAATTTTGAATACATGTACGGCCCTCGTTACACTANNTAGCCCGATCTAACAGCAGACATAGCGCTTTAAACAGTGCCTCAAGTATTTCAGGGCTACCCCCATCTAATCTTCTATTCTCCAGATCAAGCTGTTGCCATATACTTTGCAGCTTGCCATCATCCGCAATTCTAACCTTCTTCGGTCTTTCGCGCAGGTTCCACCACCGATCCACCCATTCCCCTGTACACATTACAAAATAGTCTACACTATGTCCCAGCGGACTCTTCTTTTCACCGATTCTCAGATCATATATATCTTGAGGCTTAAATAACAACAGATCACCAGGCACCACGGTTACCATGTCCCCATCGATCAGTACTTCACACTCCCCTTCTGCTTGCAGCCTGATGATATAGGTATCCAGCCCACTGCGATATAATTGCCGAAAAGGCTGAGTATGGCGAATAAAGCCGCATAGGCTTATTTGGACACTATTAGTTTCCATAGCATTCACTCCTCTTCTCTAAGTAGTCGATGACCAGATCGTTGAGGTTCTTAGCCATATTGTTTCTTCAAAGAGCAGTGAATCTCCTTCTATAATAAAGACAGAATTTATATGTACAGGAGGTTACCAACCACTATGAGTAAAATTGTCCGTGTCATTCAAACAGCAAAAGAAACTACCGACCGTCTGACAGAAAAAGACCCTCTGATCTTCCTCCCCGATACATCAGGCGTCGAATCAGAGCTCATCAATATTTATGAAGATCTGGAGTATCAGGAAATGGAAGGTTTCGGTGGTGCACTTTCCGAGGCTTCNNTAAGTAAAGCTAAACAAAAAGAAATCATCGACGCTTATTTTGATCCTGAGCACGGAATTGGGTATACCCTTTGCCGCTCGCATATCCAGAGCTGTGACTTCTCACTGGGCAACTATGCTTATGTAGAAGAAGGCGATGCAGAGCTTCGTTCGTTCGATATTTCCAGAGATCAAGAGTCCATTATCCCCCTAATCAAAAATGCTGCAACAGCTGTTGGTGAAGATTTCCGTTTGTTCTCCTCTCCTTGGAGTCCGCCTGCTTTTATGAAAACGAACGGTCAAATGAACGGTGGTGGAGCTCTTAAGCCTGAATACCGCGAGGCTTGGGCCAACATGTTCGTAAAATATATTCAGGCTTACGCGGCTGAAGGCATCGATATTTGGGCTGTTAGTGTTCAGAATGAAGCGAAGGCTGTTCAAATCTGGGATTCTTGCCTTTATACTGCCGAAGAAGAAAAAGATTTTGTTCGTGATTACTTGGGACCAGCCTTGGAACAAGCCGGTTTGGCTCATGTAAAGGTTATGATCTGGGATCATAACAAGGAGCGCGTGTATGACCGTGCCAAGGTTGCTTTTGAAGATCAAGAAGCTTCCAAATACATTTGGGGAATTTGTTTCCACTGGTACTCCGGCGATCACTTCGAAGCCCTATCGGCCGTTCATGATCGCTTCCCAGACAAGAAGCTGTTCTTCAGCGAAGGCTGCCAAGAAGGTGGCGTTCATCTCGGCTCATGGAACACAGGCGAACGTTACGGCCATGATATCATTGGAAACCTGAACAACTGGATGTCAAGCTGGACGGACTGGAATATTGTTTTGGACGAGCAAGNNTGCTCCAATTATTGGAGATACAAAAAACGATGAAATAATATTTGAGAGCTCCTTCTATTACATCGGGCATTTCAGTAAATATATCCGCCCAGGTGCTAAACGAATTGGGCACTCTAAATATACTGATAAGCTTGAAACAACAGCTTTCCGTAACCCAGATGGCACCATTGCTGTTATCGTTATGAACCGCACGGAACAAGAGCTTCCTTTCACCCTACGCTTCCATAACAACTTGGCTGAGAACATGATTCCGGCTCATGCCATTCAAACCCTGCTAATCAAGTAAAAAGATAAGGAGGTTCTCTTTATGGCAAACGCATAGAGAGAACCTCCTTTATTTAATAAAGAGAAAATAATTTATTACAACCTCGCCGTCAGTATTTCACATAACGCTCCGTACAGTGTATGTTCTAGATCCATCGAGGCTAGAGCCGCTAATGTTGCCATCAGTGTTGCCGATACTTTGACAACACGATAAATTTGTTCTTTCAATTGAAAAAGAATTTGCGCACGGTTCAGAAGGTTGAACACCTCGTCATCTACTGAATTCACAGCTATCCGAGCATCTGCGAACATTACCTCCAGAGATTGGTCGACCGCTAGATCCGAGATCATGACCGTTAATGTATGCGTAGTTTCGTCATATCCCATGTCTGTTGTGATTTCTGTGCCACCAGCGAATACCTCGACCTTTGTATCCGCAAAGCCGACAAAGGATAGCTTCCATGACCGTCGTTCAGGCACAGCTTCTGTGTTTCCCCGAGCAGGGAGTATTTTGAAGGTGGCTCTTTCTCCTACCTCCAGAATCATTTCCGTGTCGCACCATTGCTCATCACGGTCCTCCGCAGTATCGCCTTCATCCTCCCAGAGATGAAAATGACCACTGCCCCCAGCAAACACACGGACCTCCATATGCCTCGGATTATCCACTGAAGAGGTATATTCCGTCAGATCCGCCATAGGAACGATAGCCCCAGCTTTAGCCAATACAGGAATACTCTCCAGATTACGATAGAGAGAAAGCGTTCTTCCACCGTCATACACTCTTCCGTTAAAGAAATCTATCCAGATCCCTTTTGGTAACCAGGCTNNGAATTCCGCCACGCCGATCTTAGGGTTGACCGGCTGGGTAATCGGACAAGCAATAAGTTCCGTTCCGAAGTAATATTCATTTGGCACTTCGTAAGCTTCATTCTGCTCTGCATGATGAAAATACATCGGCCGTACTAGCGGAAGACTATCGCGGCTGGCGTAGCGATTCATAGTATAAAGATAAGGAAGGAAACTATGCCGTAAACGCAGGCAATCCTTCATCACATCTTCCGCAATCTTATTAAACCACCATGGCTCCTTACTATTAAATAGACTAGCTGAACTATGTAACCGCAAAATAGGTGAAAACACACCAAACTGCACCCAGCGCATGGCCAATTCATCGTCTAAATAACCGTTTATATGCCCGCCAATATCATGGCTCCACCAACCATAACCCACATTTGCGGCGTTAGCTGTGAAATAAGGCTGAAAATCCAGTGACTCCCAAGTCACAATAGTGTCTCCAGAGAATCCCACAGGATAACGATGACTACCAAGACCTGCATAACGGGAAAAAGTAAGCTTCCTGTTCCCTCGCCGACCGCTGTCTAGATAGTGATAATGGTTCAGCATCCAGAGCGGGTCNNAGGGATCTTAGTTACGCCGCCCTGCTGCCAATCAATCCACCAGAAATCCACGCCTTCATCCTCTAGCGGATGATGCAGAAACTTAAAGTATGCCCGTAAAAAATTCGGATCCGTGATGTCAAATTCTACAGCATCGCCTTTTTCCGGGTCCATGCCCATCTCCGCAGCAATCGCCAGATAAGGATCTTCAAATGCCCTTACTCCATCTGCTGGATGCACATTGAGCGTCACTCGAAGCCCTTTTCCATGCAGCCATGCTAAAAATCGTTGTGGGTCTGGAAACAGTTCGCGATTCCATGTATAGCCCGTCCATCCACTACCATACTGCGGATCGATATCAACGAGATGCCAATCCATATCTATAACAGCGACAGAAAACGGAGTCCGCTCGCGTTCAAACCGCTCCATTAGTGATTTGTATTCTTCTTCTGAATACCGATAATACCGACTCCACCAGTTCCCCAGTGCATAACGTGGTAAGAGTGGTGTACGGCCACAAAGGTGATAGAAATCCTTTAAGCATTTCAGGTAATCATGACCATATCCGAAAAAATAAAGATCGAGGCCGTTCTGCTCCCGTAGCTCAACTCGTCCATCTTCTTCCAGTAAAAGCGAGCTCGTGTCATCAACTAATGTATATCCAAAACGCGAGAGTAGTCCATGTTCTAGCTGAATAGTACCATCGGCATTATCCAGTGTACGTGCCGTCCCTCTCAAGTCCTGTACTGTATCACCGTAATTCCAGACACTCATAAGGTGACCTGCCTCGTTTTTCACTCGAACACTGAGCCCATGCCGGGAGAACCGCTTCTTATCATAAGTTAAATGCAGACGATCTGTAATCAACTCAAGCTTGTTCCCCAGATCAATTACGCGGAACGCTGGAACCGGAAAATTGCGACTCACAACAGTCTGCGACGCCCGATCTTCGAAATAACCCTCCTCGCTGTACTCCATCCGAATGAGCTCCGGAGTTAATACAGTGAAACGATAGCATTCTCCCTGAATGATCACTTCGGCATTAGCGTTTGGTTCAGAATGCAGCTTTAACAGTTGCGTCAGAGGCTTTAGCTCTTCCATCATATTGTCCATCGTGCAAACCTCTTTCCTTGTTATTCTACGCTTATATAACGACTGAAAGCATCCGTCCGAATTTTGACTAATTGTTCAAGGCCCATCCCTCTTAGCTGCTTCACATAGTCAGCCCATGCTTCGTCGTTTACACCTAAGATAATGAATTGAGCACGCATTGTATTTACATAACTATCTATAATCGTGGTCAAGGTTGGTAGTTTTTGAAATTCTTCTGCGGTGTACATTACGTTGGGAAAGGGTAGTGTTGCGTAATCGCTTCCCAGCTTATCTAGCTGGAGTTTCAATCCATCTCCGTTATTAGGATTTAGAAATATACTCTTTTCAAAAGTGGGACTTACATATTTCGGCCCGAAATCCCGCAATGAGTTATCCCAGTACCAGGCATCTGCGCTCGTGCCAGTAGGTGGGTCCATCAATGTATACGTGCCGTTGTCATTCTTCTGGATAACAGTTCCAATGGCTCCCCAGAAATTCTGAACGCTTGCTTCATTCGTATAGAATTCGTCGGCCCAGCGAGCGGCAATCTCTGGATATTTGCAAGAACTGGTGATAAGCAGCTCATTGCGTTCTAGATTCATTCCATAAGGATTTCCTATGGTGTAGCGTTTACCATCTGGTCCAGCAAGGGGTGGAATAGTCTCATACTGATCGCTCCATTTGCCAAAGACAGCGTCCGGAGTCCACTGATATGTAAAGCCTACGATAGGAGCATCTGGATTAAGAAACTTAGCCGATCTCATCGTTTCGTCTTGAGTGAATAATTCTTTATCAAGCAACCCGTCAGTAAATAATTGATGCTCCCATTTAAGCCCTTCTCTGTACGCCTCTGAAACAGGGTAATATACCGCATTTCCTTCCTCTACCACCATAGCGTTATTGTTCAGATCCGCGATTCCGAAGGGACTGATGAGATCATTACTTAATTCGATAACAGGAATCTCATCTTGTTTTCCATTTCCATTCGGATCACGTTCTTTGAACGCTTTAAGCACGTTGTATAGATCATCTATCGTATCCGGAACCTTCAAACCCAATTTGTCCAGCCAGGTTTTGTTAATCACAGGCTGGCGCGAGCTTTTGGGACGTAAGGGTAGTCTTGAAGGCAGAGAGTAGATCTTCCCGTCGGGAAAGGTGCTGATTTGTTTCATTTCAGGCGTTTCTTGCATGGCCGTTTTGAGATTAGGCATATTCTCTTCAATATAATGATCCAGCGGGCGGAATAAGCTGAGATTATTAACGATATCCGCATCGCTGAAGACTTCACTCCCTAAGATGA
>DOJM01000582.1:1406-3736 GCA_003529225.1 Paenibacillus sp. | reverse complement strand
CTGATCTAATCGCTTTGCCAGTGACTCCACCGTTGTATATTCAAATAGTTCACGTACTGGTAATTCAATTTGAAAAATTCCCTGTAAACGTGAAACTACTTGAGTAGCTAGTAGTGAATGACCACCGATTTCAAAAAAGGAATCCTGAACATTAATATTTTTTATTCCTAACACTTGGCTCCAAACGGAAACGATAAGCTCCTCCACTGGTGTTCGTGATGAAGTAATATCTTCACTTATGAACTGTTCTTCTAATTCCAGTAAGGCTTTCCGATTCACCTTACCATTTGGAGTGAGTGGCATAACTTCAATTTTGAAAAAGTATGCCGGAACCATATAATGTGGCAGTTGCTTCTTGAGATATTCACGCCACTCCCCAGTATCGCCTTCACCCACTACATAAGCTATTAACTGCTTATCTCCTGGTCGATCTTCCTTCACCAACACGACTGCCTCTTTTACAGATGAGTGATCATGTAAAGCTGCTTCAATTTCTCCCAATTCAATTCGGAATCCTCTAATTTTAACTTGGTTATCTATTCTTCCAATATATTCTAAGTTACGATCATTCATATATCTCACCAAGTCACCCGTTCGATATAATCGTTCCCCATCCTTAAAGGGATGCGGAATAAAACGTTCAGTAGTTAAATCCGGTCGATTGAAGTAGCCACGTGCTAATCCTACTCCTGCAAGGTAAAGTTCCCCTGCCACACCAATCGGGACGACTTGTTGATATTGATCTAACACATACAACTCTGTATTATCAATCGGACGACCAATCGGAATAAGCNNTGTTTGCTGAACATTGTAAAAGATCCCCTTAAACCGGCGAACCTGCTCAGTGTTTAACGCTTCTCCACTAGTAAAAACTTGAATTAAAGACGATACATCCCTTTTCGAATTATATAGTTCCATATAATCTAAGAAAGTAGATAACATCGACGGAACAAAGTGCATGGTGGACACGCGATATCGTTCAATATACTCCTCAATCACCGCAGGATCTTTCTCTCCTCCTGGTGGAAGTAAACAAACACGTGCTCCTACAAATGACCACCAAAATAATTCCCATACAGAAACATCAAATGAAAACGGTGTCTTTTGTAGGATTGTATCCTCCCCGGACAATGGGTATTTTTTCTGCATCCACTGTAGGCGGTTGATAACGGAATGATGTTCAATCATTACCCCCTTTGGATTTCCCGTCGAACCCGAAGTGTATATAATATAGGCTAAGTTATTTGCTGTTACTCCACTTACCGGAGCTAAATTACTCTCTTTAGAAATCATCACTTGATCCCGATCTAAACAAATTGCTTGAATATCTTTAGGTAACCAGTCCTGTAGTGCCTCTTTTGTTAACAGCACTTGAATTTGTGAATTCTCCAAAATATATCTCAGGCGGTTTTCAGGATAACTTGGGTCCAGTGGGACATAAGCCCCACCTGCCTTCAAAATCCCAAAGAGACCGATAATCATATCAGGAGAACGTTCAATACATATACCAACCAATGATTCAGGTCCGATACCTCGTTTTTGTAGAAAATGTGCCAATTGATTCGATTTTTCATTTAGTTCTTGATACGTTAGCTTTCCACCCTCATAAACTACCGCCACTGCATCAGGTGTCCGTGCAACTTGTTGCTCAAATAGCTCATGAATCATACAATCATGACCATAAACTACGTCCGTATCATTCCATTCTTCTAAGAGTTGTTTTTGCTCAGTATCCGATAACATTGACAGCTTTGTATATGATTCATCTGGATGATACGTGATTTCATTTATCCAGTTCTCAAAATGTCCTGCCATACGTGCAATGGTACTACTATCAAATAAATCCGTGTTGTATTCAAATGAGACGAATAGACCTTCTTCCACTTCATAGGCAGTTAAGCTCAAATCAAATTTAGCAATAGACATATTACTTTCTACCATTTCAATACTTCTATCAGGCAAATCTAGTCGTTCTTGTTTTATATTCTGTAGCGTAAACATGGTCTGAAATATAGGGGAATGACTCATGCTTCGTTCAGGTTGCACAGCTTCTACCATTTTTTCAAATGGTATATCTTGATATTCGTAAGCTTTTAACGCCTTNNTAAACCAATGTATTAACAAAGAAACCAATTAATCCTTCTACTCCCTTATGGTTCCGATTTGCAATCGGGCTACCAACTAGAATATCTTTTTGTCCCGTATAACGAGCGAGAAAGCTCTGGTATGCGGCCATTAAAGTCATAAATAAAGTGGATCCTTCTTGTCGACTTATATCCTTCAATTGACTGAGCAATTTATAAGGAAAAATCACGTGATGCGCAGCCCCA
>DOJM01000582.1:522-1300 GCA_003529225.1 Paenibacillus sp. | reverse complement strand
AATAATATGATGCATCGTACACAGTAATAACCATTCATCCTTCTCTAATTGAACAAGCTGATTACGAATTAAAGGACCATTCATTAAATCAAATGGTTCTTGCGCTTCTCTCGCAATTAAACTATCTACCTCTTTTCCTTTTACTTCTAGAGGAAGTTGAGAGTAATCCCTTACAGGTAATGCGCTAGGAAGGAATTCGACAATTTGTTGCACAGGCTGTTCTCCTATTTCTTTAAAAACAGTTCGTAATGATTCATGACGTTCAATGAGTCGATTGAATCCCTTCTCTAATGCTTCAGGTATCCAATTTCCTTTTAGATGCCATACTGTTGGAATATTATATAAAGAACTGTTTGGGTTAAATCTGTCCATAAACCACAAACGTTGTTGTGCATAAGACAACGGGAGTGCTTCTTTATTCTCCTTTTTTTGCATTTGCTTCTGAAGCCATGCTCTCTTCTCAGGAGAAAGTGAACTCAGCTTTGCAAGTAAATCACTTCTCATTTTTTTACCCCTTCCTCAATCAAATTACTCTCGAATATCCCTTGTGCTTCTTCCTCTGATAGCTCCTCTAATTGCTTAAGTAGTTCCAATAATTCTTCATCATTACTCACTTCTGCTTCTTTTTGAACATAGTCTTGAAGACTTACATTCTCCTTACTATCATTCTGCATTTCTTGATTTTTGTTATCGAGCAATTGATCAATCTGTTCTGCCAATTGCTGCACCGTATGAAACATAAATAAATCATGCAATGGTATCTCGATTCCAAAAGCCT
>DOJM01000582.1:0-512 GCA_003529225.1 Paenibacillus sp. | reverse complement strand
GGAGCAATATAACAACTCGCTATCTCCTGCTTCTCTGGTGCTGGTAAAGCCTTCCTATCAATTTTCCCATTAGGAGTGAGTGGAAATGCATTTAATCCAACAAAATAGGATGGAATCATATAATTTGGTAGTTGATCCTTGAGATAATCACGCCACTTTTGAGCATCCCCGTCTCCTACAACATAGGCGATCAAACGTGGATCGCCAGGATAATCTTCCCGCACCATTACAATAGCTTCGTTAACTAATATATGCCTTTGTAATGCCGCTTCAATTTCTCCTAGTTCAATCCGGAACCCACGAATTTTTACTTGATGATCAATTCGTCCAACATACTCCAAATTTCCATCTGGTAAATACCTTACTAGATCTCCAGTCCGGTATACTCGCTCTCCTTCTTTAAACGGATGCGATATAAAAAGATTTTGCGTTAAGTCAGGGCGGTTTAAATATCCACGTGCTAACCCTGATCCACCAATGTATAGCTCACCAACTACACCAATTGGAACCAT
>DOJM01000583.1:21168-21382 GCA_003529225.1 Paenibacillus sp. | reverse complement strand
AACGATTCATGATACGGTACCTTTACTTTCCTTTAAGCAAGCGAAAGATGATCAATCTATGCATCATTATGAAATTAATGTCATCGATAAAAGATCTGGAGTCAGCAGCAAATCTGTGAATGTATTCTCTGATTACAACTTTTCCCCGATTCCGAATGCAATGAATATTCCACTCGAAGGACTTGCGCCTCAAACTTCATACATTGTTCAAGTG
>DOJM01000583.1:12867-21042 GCA_003529225.1 Paenibacillus sp. | reverse complement strand
GGATCTAGTTGTCGACATGAAATTGGATGGAAACCTATCCGATGAAGCTAAAGATGTGACAGGGTTTGCAAGTCTAGCAGGCAATGTAACGTTTGTCGATGGTAAATCCAATAAAGCAGCGCTCATTGCAGCGGGCAATAGTAATTATATTGATTTGGGCAAACGTGATGATTTGAAATTCGGAGCAGGAAGCTTCACCGTGTCTTTCTGGCACAAAGGCAATCTTTCCGGGGATCAGACTATCCTTTCCAATAAAAACTGGAATAGTGGAGGTAACCTAGGCTGGTATATTGGACCTGCCTCCACCAATGGTATGACCTTAAATATCAGTGATGGAACGAAAAGAGCGGATATTACNNCAGCGGACAGAACAAACAACTTAGCAAAGGCTTATGTAGATGGGACGGAGAAAGCATCGGGAAGTATTGCCTCGCTTGGTATTCAAATTGTAGATACAACATTTAACACGCTGATCGGTGTGGATGGCAACAAAGGAAATGGCGGAGCAACGATTACCATAGATGATCTGAGAATCTGGAAGAGATCTCTCACAGCCACAGAAAACAAAGCATTGTCGGATTCCTATAAGAGCGTGCAGCTCTTTACCTTTGAACAGCTCACCACATTAATTCATGACGCTGCATCCTTCCAAAAGACCAGCGATAAAGTCAGTGGTGTATCTTACCCGAAAGACCAGCTGGATAAGCTTGCGAACCAACTTCAGAAAGCCAGACAACTGACTGCAAGTAATAGCCCAACCGAAATTGACCTTGCTTTTGTCGAGCTTCAGTGGGTCTATAAAAAAATACAACAGGCAGCAATATATTCCTTTATTCCTAAAAATGCATTCACAATCGACTCCTTCAGTTCCTATGCGGACAATGAGAATGCCTATGCTGTGAACATCCTAGATAACGATACGGCTACGCTTTGGCATTCCAAATGGCAGGAGCCTGTCGCTTCATTTCCACATTGGGTGATTATCGACATGAAGGGTAGTAAGAACTTAACGGGTATTGGGCGCACTAGCCGCTTAAGTCAGACGGCTCTGGAATTTCCAAAGGATTTTGAGCTCTATGCCTCAGATCAGTTATCGGATTTGACCGATCCGGCGTATCNNTTCCAGAAAACCTGGAAAGGCATGTGCTATCAAGATTTCAATATACTGAATAATGCGATACAAGGTAGATATGTGAAATTTGTTGTCACGAGCACCTATAACCCAAACGCTTTATTCACCAGTATGAGTGAAATCGATTTTATCGGTAGCTCAGTGCTTCCTGCAGATACACTTCTACAGATGTCCTTCGAGAATAATTTGGAGGATCATTCTGTAAATGCTATACCGGCAACACCGGTTAAAGATCCACAGTTCGTGAAAGGTCGGGTCGGACAAGCTTTGAGTATCGATTCCAAGAGCTCAGCGCTGCAATATGTTGATCTTGGCACGCCAACAAGTCTGCAATTCGGCAAGGACAAGAACTTCTCGTTCGCATTTTGGGTTAAATCACCTTCTGTCTCAGGAGACCCTGCGATTCTATCCAACAAAAATTGGGATTCCGGTGCAAATGTAGGTTATGCCTTAGCACTAAAGGGAAGCGCACTCCAATGGAATTTCAATACATCCGGCGAATCGCGTGCAGATGCTCAAATTCCAAATGTTGTAGATGGCACCTGGCATCATATCGCCATATCGCATGATCGTGTTTCAGGACGAGTTGATTTTTATAAAGATGGTGTTCCTGTAAATGTGACCAAAGTCAATGGTACGAACTATCAGGGTATCGCAAGCACCATGACCATTGCAGGTCGAACGGGTACGCTGGATACAGGATTGTCAACCATGATCGGCAATGATGGTACAGGCAATTACAGCAATGCGCTGCAAGCTCAGCTTGATGAGCTTCATATGTATGGAAGAACATTAACCGCGCAGGAAGTTTCTAATATGTATAATAGTGCTCCGCCGCTCGCTTCTATAGAGGATTTTTCTGGTTCATTAAATCTGATTGGAGCTAAGCACACGGTTCAAGGTACGCAATTCCGATATAACCTAGATCTGCGTACACCTGATATGACGACTAAAGTGGACAAAGCTGTCGTTGAGATAGCCTATGATCCAGAACAGTTCGAATTTGTCAGCGCATCTCGCGCAACGAAGACGGACACTTCGACCCCTGGTATCGTTAGACTAGAACTGCCAGGAGGTAATGTCTATAACATCGAGAATCCGCTGGAGTATGCAAAGTCCAGAATTTCGGAGCTCAAATTCAATACGCTTGGCGCTTCCGGCCAAGGCATCATTGAAGTTAAGCATGTGGATTTCTATACTGGATCAACAAAACTAACGATTAAGGCATTTAAATCGGTGCCTGCCGTTATTCAGATCCATGCCAAAGCTTCCGAAGATCTTAATGAAGATGGTTATGTTACGATAGGTGACCTTGCACTTGCGCAAGGCATTTCGGATGAAGAGCTGACAGATATGGCAGCCCAAGCCCAATACCAACCCTATAAACGTGTAGTTGTCATCGGGATTGATGGTGGGGGTGTAGCGGTCTCCAAGGATGCTCCTTATTGGGAGACGCCTAGCTCCAAGAAAGAAAAGNNTGGAGCTATTAGCTATACGGCTAAAACTACTTTACCTTCCAGCTCATCTCCAAACTGGGGTTCGATGATTAATGGTGTTGGTTATGAAAAGCATGGTCTATATAATGACGATACCGCAGCCTACACATACAGTGAATCATGGGACTACCCAACGGTATTCAAAAAAATTAGGGAGGCATTGCCTGCTACTAAACAAACGGTATTCTCCACCTGGAACAACATCGTTCAGGGGCATATTGAACCTTCTGTTGGTGTCGAAGGTTATTCTATGGGTGATGAAGCTGATACAGCGGCATTCACGCAATACGCAGCTAGCGGCAAAGCGAAAGATACCTCTTTAATTTTCTTCCAATTGGATGATATGGATGGGGCTGGCCACGGNNAGAATGTGCAGACCATTTATGATGCTTTGAAGAACAATGATTTGCTGGAAGACACGCTCATTCTCATGCTGCCTGACCATGGCGGGGGCAAAGAGAATGCAGACGGAACTTTGGGTATGGCAACAAGTCACGGGCAAGATGAGCCGCTTGCAACCACGATCTTTTTCGCGGCGAATGGTAGAACGGTAGCCACCGAAGCAGGGAAGGAGAAATTATTGCAAGGTGGGAATACAAGAGACTTGGCTGCAACAGTTCTAACTGCACTTGGCCTGAACCCATCCATTGGAGATTCTCATGTCATTAACGGTATGTTCATCCCTCAAACCGAACAGAAACAACCGGGTGCTGCAGACTTGCAATTCACAAAATTAGTTGAGGCTGCTACACAAAAGGTTAACGGTTATGAAGTATCAATCAACAATGCGACTTCAGATGTGACAGCCATTGATTTGAATGTGGACTCCGGCAATCTCAACTTCTCGTAANNNNTAAGATTGTGCGCAAGGAGACGGTTAATGGAGTAACAAGAGTTATTCTAACCTCAACGAATGGTATTCAAGCAGATGTTCCGATTCTTAAGCTAGGAGTATCACAGCAAGAAAAGGCTGCTGTTATACAAATTACGCAAGCGATGATAGCAGATGCGCAAGGGCATGAAACGATGCCGAATTTGACCACTGCAACTAAAGAAGTACAGATCTCTNNTATTCGGTTCGTGTACCGAATAATGTTTCGGTCGCAGAGGTCACTTATAAGGTAGCAGATCCTTTGCTAAGTGTTCATATCATAGGTGGTAAATCTTTGCAAGTAGGCGAGAATCTGGTGGAGGTGCATGTCCAAGCTCCAGACGGCAGCTCCAATGTGTATACCATTATCGTCATCCGTGAGTCAGAATCCTTACCTAACCAAATTCTGCTGTCCGATCTACGAATGAATGGGGAAACTCTGCCAGCTTTTGCACCTAGTACGTTGAACTATAACGTAACGGTTCCCTATAGTACGTCNNACGGAAATTACCTATACGGCAGACGATCCGACAAGCGTAGTTAAGGTTACGGGTAGTGGAGCCCTTGAGGTTGGTAGGAACGTCGTGAAGGTTACCGTGACAGTTCAAGATGGATTACAAAATATTTATACGATCATCATTACGCGTCAGGCTGAAGCGGAGTCTTCAAGCAATGCAGATCTGGCAGATCTTCGCGTTAACGGAACTACGATTCGTGGATTTGCCTCTGGGCAATACAACTACGAACTGACTGTGCCTTACTCGACAACCGTTACGCGAGTAACCTACACAGTAGCAGATCCTATGGCTACTGTATCGATAACAGGTAGTGGAGATTTACATGTCGGCACTAATATGATCACCGTAACTGTGACAGCTCAAGATGGAACCAAACAGATTTACACGATTGCTGTTATGCGCGAAAATGAGACCTCGACAACACCACCAACGGGTGGGGGGGACCCAGGATCAAGCGTTACGCCGCCAGTGGTGGTGAAGCCGGAGCTGCCTGCAGGGGCGGTTGTTATTCCAGATGAACTCTTAACAAAGAGTGCTGAAGGAAACATCATCTTGCAGCTTCAAGCGGATAAGAATCAAGTTGTGATTCCGATCGATCAACTCGATCAGATCGGCAATAGGAATCTGGAGGTTCAAGTGAATGGCGTTCGTGCCATTGTGTCCTCTGAAGTATTGAATGAGCTTCGTAAGCTTCTGCCATCACCTGCGAAGACAGCAACAATACTTTTGAAGATGGAAGCCATTCAATCGAATCAACTTACAATAACTCCACCGTATTCACGGGCTGGTGACATCATGGACTTCTCATTNNGTAATAAATATTCACTGAAACAATTCCCTGTACCCGTGAAGGTAACACTACCGATTCTGAATGGAACCAATCCAGCACTAGCTGGTATTTATCGTATTGAGGAAAATGGTAGGTTTACCTATCTAGGGGGGACGATGAATCCGTCCAAAACCAGTCTTACCGTAGATTTGAATCATTTTAGCCAATACGTTGTTCTTTCGTTCCAAAGCAGCTATCGAGATGTACCTGAAAGTCACTGGGCATACAAGACCATTCAGGAACTATCTGCTAAACAAATTGTGAAGGGACAATCTGACTCTATGTTTAACCCGTCGGGTTCCATCACAAGAGCGGAATATGCAGCTCTCCTCAGCAGAGCGCTTTCCTTAACTGCGAATCGTCCGGCTTCATTCCAAGATGTAGTCGCTGGATCGTGGTATGAAGAGGCGGTCAATGCAACCATTGAAGCAGGTATTATTCAAGGCGTATCCGAAGATCGTTTTGACCCGAATCAACAGATTACCCGCGAGGAAATGGCAGCTATGCTGGTAAGAGCCTATGCATATCGCATGGGTGTTAAGCCGGAAGCAAGCTCATTCCATACGGCTAATGACAGCTCTAAAGTTAGTTCCTGGGCAGTAACCTATGTACAAGGTGCGCTAGAAGCTAAGCTTCTGTCGGGCCATCCGGATGGTAACTTCCTTCCGCAATCGATGACAACCCGTGCCGAGGCTGTTCAGAGTATTTCAAATCTACTTGCGAAATTCTAGAATGGAATTGTAAGCTCCCTGCATGAAAAATCCCCTCAATTTATACAATGCCTTAGACATCTTATCGAGTCTGAGGCGTTGTGAACTTTGAGGGGATTTATTAGTGTTATGCCCTAAGATTTCAATTGGCTTCCGCAGGACTCGCGCACAATAAGTACGGGTTCCACAACAAATGAACCGCCACCTGACTGATTGTTAATCAAGTCATAGAGCATATGAGCAGCGAGAATCCCAAGACGTTCCTTGTTCTGACGGATGGTAGTCAGCCTTGGGGTAGTATATTTGCAGGCTTCGATGTCATCACAGCCGATGATGGCGATATCCTCAGGGACACGTAGTTCATGTTCTTTTAATGCACGGATGGCTCCTAAAGCCAGCAAATCAGAGGCAGCAAAAATGGCCTTTGGTAAACTGCCGCTTTGAATTAATTGTTGCATTGCCGTATACCCGCTGGACTCAAAGAAATCGTCGCCATGTACAAACCAACGCCGGTTCAAAGGGAGACCGAAACTTTCGATGGCTTTGGTATATCCTGCTTCCCGTAGATTGGATATTTCTGAATCCGCAGCACNNACCAAGAAGGTAAAAATGCTCCACGACCTTAGAGGATATTTGGAAGTTATCTGACATAACAAAGCCAGACTTCTTTCCTTTTAACTCGAGATCTACCCCGATACAAGGAATACTGCTCATATCCAGATCGTGGATCGTTGGCTCCATCTTCTGTCCAGATATAATGACACAGCCATCCACATTAAAATGAACAGCGCGCGCGAAGTAATCTCCGCTGCTAATAAATTTTTCGTTTGAAAAGAAGATGAGATCGTATCCCAGTACACCCATCTGTTTCTTGAAGGAGTTTAATACCTCAACGAAAAAAGGGTGTGTAAATTCTACATTAAGCTCACCCGCAAAAATCACACCGATCAGATTCGATTTTTTGGTTGCAAGTGTCTTGGCGGAGTTGGATGGTGAATATCCAGTTTGCTCGATGATCTCTAGGACTCTTTTCTTGGTCTTTTCCGAAACATCGCTGTAATTATTCATAATCTTCGAAACGGTCGAGACAGAAACGCCTGCCATTTCGGCAATCATTTTGATATTCATATGTAGTATAAGCCACCCTCCGCTTAATAGTTGGAATATGGGGGAAAGACTGTAGTAGAGCGGTTATTTATGAGTTTTTTTGAATGGAGTGAACAGTAAAACAGTTATTTTAAGTCTATTCTTATTGCCGAAACAAGTCAAACGGATATTTTAATACTGAGATATATTCCGGAAAAATAATGTAAAAAAAATTCAAAATTATATCTTTACAAATATGGAAATCTAAGCAACAATAACATTGTCGAAACCGATTTCGATTCTTCGCTTGAATTACGAATATTACGAAATTCGAGGAGTGATGTTTAGGATGAAGAGGAATTTCACAGCAGCAGTAGCTGCTATGCTCCTTGTCACCGGGCTGCTATCACCGGTTGGGAGCATGAATGCTTCAGCGGCAGAGGCATTAAAGGCAAACTCACCTGATTCAGCGGTAACGAAAGTGGGAAGTGCAGCAATTGATTTGTTGAAAGCGTTTACGGATGTATCTTCAAGCCATTGGGCTGCAGGTCCATTACAGCGTTGGAGCGCAAATGGGATTATAAGTGGATATGACGACGGGTCGTTTCGACCGGGCAAGGAAGTCACAAAGGCAGAGTTCGCAGCTATTATGAATCGTATATTTAATTATCAGGAGCAATCGGATAAGCTTCCAGCTGATGTGCTGGCTACAGACTGGTATAAGAGTGATATTGCCAAAGGTATTGCAGCCGGATATTTAAGCAGTGATAAGAACAACAATATTTATCCTTCACATGCGCTTTCGCGTGCTGAGGCGGCGTTATCCTTAGAGAAAGTGTTTCGTTTCAATACGGGTAAAAGTAGTACAGCAGCATTCACTGATCTGAACGGAGTCAGTGATGAAACTGCGAAAGCGATAGCAGCTCTATCGGGTGCTGGCTTTATTAAAGGTTATCCTGGAGGTTTGTTTAAGCCTGAGGGTGGAATTACACGTGCAGAGCTTGCTCAGCTTGCTGATCGAATGGTTTCGGGACTCCTCCTAAAATCTGGAGAGACTTCGCTTGGAACAGTAAAGGGTAATGTAGTCATTAATCATGCCGATGTGGTTCTTAAAGATACTGTCATCCAAGGTAATCTTTATTTAACGGAGGGGATTGCCGAAGGGAATGCGAAGCTTGAAGGTGTAAAGGTAACTGGGACTACGTTTGTACGAGGTGGCGGTGAGCAGAGTATTGGCTTACACAATACTTCTCTTGGGCCGCTTCAAGTAGCCAAACCTAACGGAAAGGTTCGAATTTATGCCAGCGGGTCAACAGCTGTGGGTACTGTGCAGCTGCAATCCGGGGCTATCTTGGAAGAGAGTAGCGATCTTACGGGGGCGGGCTTTGGGGATATTGTAATGAACGCTGTTCCTCACAATATCGCACTTCGCGGGGTGTTTGCCACGGTTAGCTCGGGAGACTCAGCAGTCAGCGGTTCTTTGCTAAGAATCTCCGGAACTGTTGCCAGTCTTACGGTGGGCAGCCCAACTCG
>DOJM01000583.1:10346-12753 GCA_003529225.1 Paenibacillus sp. | reverse complement strand
AAAACGACACTGCCAGCAGCAACTTCAGCCCCGAGCAGTTCTGGTAATGGAGGTCCAACACCAACCAACGATCCATGGACGCTGGTTTGGGGAGATGAATTCAATGAAGGGACCATTGATCCTACGAAATGGACCTATGACCTTGGGGATGGTTCGCAATTTAACAATCCAGGTTGGGGCAACAACGAGAAGCAATGGTATACAAATGATGAGAAGAACGCAAAGGTACAGGATGGTAATCTAGTGATTACTGCGCGTAAAGAAGCAGTAAGTGGTAAGGAGTACACTTCTTCACGACTTAAAACGAAAGGTCTTTTCAGTAAGAAGTATGGGAAATTTGAGATTCGGGCTAAAGCGCCTACCGGAAAAGGGTACTGGCCAGCGATCTGGATGCTGCCGAAGAACTACGAGTACGGGAATTGGGCTTCCTCTGGCGAGATTGATATGATGGAAGGCTGGGGCAGCCGTCCGAATACGGTAGCGGGTACCATTCACTACGGTGGCGAATGGCCAAACAATGTATATTCCGGCAAAGAGTATGTATTTCCGAAAGGCACTTCGATTGAACAGTACCATACGTATTCCATTGAGTGGGAGCCAGGTGAAATTCGCTGGTATGTAGACGGTAATCTGTTCTTGACTAAAAATGACTGGTACAGCATTAGCAACGGGCAACCTGCAAATAATGCTTATCCAGCACCATTCAATCAGGAGTTCCACCTGCTGTTAAATCTGGCTGTTGGTGGCAACTTCGATGGTGATCCAACACCAGAGACCGTATTTCCGAAATCGATGCAGGTTGATTATGTCAGAGTTTATGAACTGACAGGCCGTGAGTATCGTGAGCCGGTGCCAGTAACGCTGGATAAGGAACCTTACTTGGAAGGCTCAAAGCTAGCACTTCCTGACCGAAACCTTGTCTATAACAACAACTTCACGGAGCAGGTTCCGGGAGATGATGGAATGGGCATACCGAATACTTCACACTGGGTTTTGTTTAAAGAACCAGGAACTGATGCTACAGTCTCCACTGTACCGATTGGGGGGCAAAACTTCGTAAAGGTNNATATCAGTAATGCTGGAGGCAATGCTTATTCCGTTCAACCTCAAGCTATCGTATCCGTTGCTAAAGGCAGATTCTATAAGCTCAGCTTCGATGCGAAAACAGACGTATCACGTAATATTAGCGTTAAATTAACGGGGGGAGAATCACGTGGCTTTGCTGCTTATTCCCCAGCTCTTAAGGCAGAGCTGACTTCCCAGATGACCCATTACGAAACGATGTTTCAAATGAAAGAGAACTCTGATATTGCAGCACGGATAGAGTTCAACATGGGTACTAATGCTTCACCAGTTTGGTTCGGAAATGTCCGTCTCGAAGAGATAGAAAGTATTCCGTTCGATCATGATGGCCCGAAGGCACCGCTCGGAAGCGGCAATCATTTGTACAATGGCACTTTCGATCTTGGTGAGCCGAATCGGATGAGTTATTGGCATGTAGAAACAGCTAATGGTGCAATGGCCACTGCTAAAGTAGATGACAAAGGCAAGCTGAATGTGCAGATTGACGGCAGCGAAAGTGGCGAAGTTCGATTGCTTCAGAAGGGGATTCAGCTCATACAGGGCCAAGATTATGAGCTTACCTTTAATGCAGCAGTATCCTCTGCACGTACAGCCACAGTTCAGCTACTTGGGAAAGACGGAAGCGTACATGCGCAGCAATTGGTTAACTTAGTCCAAGGTGAGCAAGAAATAAAAGCTATCTTCACTAACCTTACAGGCACAACAAATTATGAAGGACAATTCATATTGCTTATGAATGGTGCTGCGGATAGAGTCATCTTGGATAACTTCAAGTTGCTGCGCACAAGCTTTTATTATGATCCATCACTTGTCTACTACCCGCTGGTGAATGGTGAATTCAACTCTGAATTTCATGCATGGGATCGGCTGTTGACGGAGCAAGGCAGACAGAGTAGTGCTACCGCTGCAGATGGCACAGCGAAGTTTAACATTACGAATACGGGAAGTCAGCCATATTCCGTAATGTTGTTTCAAAATAACTTGAAGGTTGCAAGTGGAAAAGATTATGTGCTTGAGTTTGATGCCAGTTCAACCATAGCCCGAAAAATCGGAGTGAATGTTGAAAATGCATCTTATCAGGCTTCATTTACAAACATTGTAGAGCTCACACCAGCAACGAATCATTACAAATTCGAATTCCGTCAAGGCAGTAAGGACACACTGTCTCTTAAATTCCTGCTTGGGAAGGTTGAGGGGACTAGTATTCCTCAAAGCCATGATATTATCATCGATAATGTGAAATTTGAAATCAAAAATGCACCGGCCAAACCGCAGGAACTACTAAGCGATAGCAGCAATAATAGAGTGTCGCAGCCGATTGAGC
>DOJM01000583.1:1909-10265 GCA_003529225.1 Paenibacillus sp. | reverse complement strand
CAGAAGCTGACCATTACGCAAATGGATCTGTGCTTCAGACGATACTTGCTAACGATAACAATCTAGTCATAAATGGCTCGTTTGGCAATGGTAAAACGGGTTGGTCTACATGGTCTGGAGAAGGTGGCGTTTCTGCGTTTGATGTGAAGGATGGCGTGGCAGAAATCTTGATTACGTCAGCCGGATGGGAGGCGTGGCATACACAATTTTACCAAGAGGGCATCCCGCTGAAAGGCGGAAAAACGTATGAGGTGAGCTTTAAGGCGAAATCAGCAGTTCCGCGGCAGATCATCCTAGAATACTCCAAAACCTCTGCAGCTTCCGCTCAAGCTAAGTTTGATATTACTGCCGATTGGGCAACTTATGGCGCACAATTTACGGTGTCGAACAGCAATCCGTTGCAGCTTAATTATCTGATCGGCAAAACGCTGGGCGCTGATCCTACGGCTAACAGTACGCCGCATACGATTTCTTTTGACGATATTGTGGTCAGGGAGGTACAAGGTGGTCCACCAGTAACACCGCCAAGCGGTACGCTGGATAATGGAACTTTTGATGTGGATTCTAAAGGGTGGAGCCAGTATTTTGATGGAATTGGATCTGCTGCTGTGAAAGATGGGGAATTTGCGATAGACCTGACGGGCACAGGGCAAGCTGCCTACAGCGCACAAGTGGATTACGAAAACCTGAAGCTTGTTCAGGGAAAGACGTATACCTTGAAGTTTAAGGCTCGTTCTACGGTAAACCGTAATATTCAGGTAGCTGTGGAGCATAAAGGCGGGGACTACACCAAATATATGGAAGCTGAGCTTGTTGCATTGACCCAGAATATGGACGAATACAGCTACACTTTTACCATGAATGGGGCAACAGACGCAGGTGTTCATCTAGTGTTTTTGCTAGGACTTATAGATGGGAACAGTACGGAGACGAATAGTGAAATTAGCGCGGGCAGTACAATTTATTTGGATGATGTAAGCTTGATCGAAGGTTAAACGAAAAAAACGGCAGTGTTTTCCTTATTAAAGGAGCACTGTCGTTTTTTTGCTTGGAACTAAGATTCTTCTTTAGGGATAAATTCGAAGATCTTACCGTTCTCAAAGGATTCTATTAATTTTAGCAACCAGCGGTAGTAATTAATGGATTCGGTAATCTTCTCTTCATCTGTATTTAAGAGCTGCATAAGTTTGCTATCGTCACTATACTCTTTTTTNNTGCTAGTGAGATCATATTTCCTTCGACGGCTTTTCTCCATTTAATAGAGAAGTAATCACTGAAGTTCTGATGCCAGTCAGGCACAGTGGTGAACAGGTCTTTGCGAGTCCCTCTCCCCCAAACTTTATCGATCATTTTCAGATCTAGGAGGGTACGGACTCCCGTACTCATGGACGTTTTGCTCATTCCCATTGTTTTGCTAAGTTCGTCCAGTGTCACTGGACCTTGATTGAAATACATATAACCGTATAAATGCCCAATTGATAAAGTGATGCCGTATAGGTCCATATTTTTACCGATAGAGTCTATCACGCGTTCACGGGCCTTACTAATCTTCTCTATTTGTTCGGGTGTTAACCCTTCTAAATCGTTCATGATGTCCCTCCTGAGGAATGGGTCGATAGACTTTAACCTTATACAATGTATTGTAATCAAATCCCCCTCCATAAGTAAAGAAATCATCAATAAAGGAATTCAATGTAAAACAGAGTATTCTATACGTAAAGTACGTAAAGTTAAAACTGTACGCTAATTTTTATCCGAATATGGTCTTTGCATGAATTTTCATTAGTCCGGTACACTATTGTAAGTGAACTAAACCCGGATAATCGTTCGGGAGAAGGAGGACAGCATGGCTATTATAGAGGTGAAAAAGCTAACCAAAGTATTCGGTCATGATGCGGGACGGGCAATTCCATTGTTAGAACAAGGGTGGTCGAAGGAAAAGATCGCTCAGGAATTAAAGTTGACGGTCGGAGTCAACAAAGCCGAATTCAGCATTGAAGAAGGAGAAATATTCGTTATTATGGGCTTGTCCGGCAGCGGGAAGTCAACGTTGGTTCGTTTATTGAATCGTTTGATTGAGCCTACTGGGGGACAAGTTCTTTTTAAAGGAAAAGACGTCGTCAAAATGAACCCGGAGGAGCTGCGGCAATTTCGACGTAAGAATATCGGTATGGTGTTTCAGAAGTTCGGATTATTCCCACATCGGACAGTGCTGGAGAATGCAGAATACGGACTTGAAGTTCAGGGTGTTGATAAAAAGAAGAGAACTGAACNNTAGGTCTAAAAGGGTGGGAGCATCATCGCCCGGATCAACTTAGTGGAGGTATGCAGCAGCGTGTTGGATTAGCGCGTGGACTAGCTAACGACCCTGATATTCTGCTCATGGATGAGGCGTTTAGTGCACTCGATCCGCTCATTCGTAAGGATATGCAGCAAGAGCTGCTGGAATTGCAATCCAGAGTGAAGAAGACCATCGTCTTCATTACTCATGATCTTGACGAAGCCTTGCGGATTGGAGATCGAATTGCACTGATGAAGGACGGTGTCATTGTGCAGATCGGTACACCAGAAGAGATTCTCATCCAACCTGCTAATAAATATGTAGAACGGTTCGTAGAGGATGTGGACTTGTCTAAAGTGCTGACTGCAGCTCATGTGATGCGTCAACCAGAAACGGTTCGACCTGAGCGCGGACCTCGTGTAGCACTTCAACTGATGCGTGACAGCGGCATTTTCAGTCTATATGTAGTAGATAAAGAAATGAAATTGCTTGGTGTGATTACAGCAGAAGATGCAGCACAGGCACTAAAAGATAATAAATCGATCCTAGAGGTTACACGGCGGGAAATTCCTCGTGTACAACCGGAAACGCTACTGAATGATTTCTTTGAGTTAATATCGGAGACACATTTGCCAGTAGCTGTTGTAGATGAATCAGATAAATTAAAGGGTATTGTGATTAAGGGAGCCGTTCTTTCCGCACTCGCGGGTAACGCGGTACCGGAAGGAGATGGATCTTAAATGGACATTCCAAAACTACCACTTGGAAATGCAATTGAGTGGTTGGAAAATTGGCTGACGACGTATTGTGGCCCCTTATTTGACTTTATCGCCGCGATTATCGGTGGGATGGTGACAGGTATTGAAAATGTACTTACGTTTCTACCTGCAATAGTACTTATCGTGCTCATTGCGGCTTTATCGTATTGGATTGGGAAATGGCGTATGGCATTATTCGCAGTCATCGGATTACTCTTAATCGATAATCTGGGATTATGGAGACCTTCGATGCAATCCTTGGCGCTCGTTCTAACTGCCTCGATATTGGCTATATTGATCGGCGTACCGATTGGAATTTTATGTGCGCAGAGAAATGCGGTTAAAAAAATAGTTACTCCTATTCTGGACTTTATGCAGACGATGCCGGCCTTTGTATATTTATTGCCAGCGGTATCTTTTTTCTCACTTGGTGTAGTTCCAGGCGTCATTGCATCGATCATCTTTGCAATTCCACCAACTATTCGCATGACCAATCTTGGTATTCGTCAAGTTTCAGAAGAACTAGTAGAGGCAGCCGATGCTTTCGGTTCAACACCTACTCAGAAACTGATTAAATTGCAGCTACCGATCGCTCTGCCAACGATTATGGCAGGTGTGAACCAGACAATTATGTTGTCACTTTCAATGGTTGTTATCTCATCGATGATTGGTGCGCAAGGTGTAGGTGCCTATGTATATCGTGCGGTATCGCAGGCTAAGACAGGTGCTGGATTCGAAGCGGGGATTGCTATCGTTATTATCGCCATTCTGCTTGACCGTTTGACACAGAACGTACTAAAGCCAAACAAGAGATAGGGGTTTTAGAGTTATGAGGAAAAAAAATATAGGTCTATTATTACTAGTAGTAATGATGATGACCGTTATAGCAGGATGTTCGTCCTCAAGTAATAAGGTAAAACTGGCTTATGTGGCATGGGATTCGGAAATTGCGAGTACTTATGTATTGAAGGAGGTACTTGAAACTAAGCTTTGAGCTAACGTTGAAATGATACAAGTGGATGCAGGCCCAATGTGGGCAGGGCTCGCTAAAGGTAGTGTGGATGGGATGGTCTCTGCTTGGTTACCAAACACACATGCAGCTTATTTAGAAAAGTATGGTGCACAAATCGAGGATCTCGGAGCTAATTTAAAAGGGACCAAGGTTGGGTTGGCCGTTCCAGCCTATATGGAGATTAATTCTATTGAAGACTTGAAGAATAGTGAGCTGGCAGCTACATTGAGTAATCGAATTATCGGGATTGAGCCAGGTGCCGGTATCATGACTACAACAGAAAAGGCGTTTGCGGAATATGGTCTTAGCGATTATACACTTCTTGAAAGCTCATCGGCAGCGATGACTCAAGAACTGCAAAAAGCCTATGATAATAAAGAGCCTATCGTTGTAACAGCTTGGACCCCACACTGGATGTTTGCCAATATGGACCTGAAATATTTGCAGGATCCCAAGGGTGCTTATGGTGCAGATGAGCAAATCCACACTATGGTTCGCGAAGGTTTGAAGGAAGACAATCCGAATGTCTATAAAGTCCTGGATCAATTTGAGTGGACAGCAGAAGATATGGCAAAAGTAATGGTTGAGGTTCAAGGTGGAGAAACACCTGATGAAGCGGCTAAAACATGGGTAGAAAACAACCCAGAAAAAGTGAATGCATGGCTTTCAGGTGTAAAATTGTAAGTTAATTAAATTCTGTGTTATGATGTGAAGAATAAACGGATACAAAATTGTAACTTGTATGCTAACCACTGTTCTTTATATATGCACTTCATAAGCAAGCTCATTTAATAAAACACCCCGGAAGGGGCGTTTTTCTTGGGAATATAAGCAAGTAATAAAAGGAATTTCTATACTTTTCTTATATTTTTAATGCTTATACTTATGCTTTAGCGAAGTAAATCAGGAGGCAGCTGCTGCAAGGAGTCAAGAGAGGAGACTGCTTCATGACAGAGACCATAAATACCTGGATAGATTGGCTTCTGCAAACGCTTGGCCTTAGTGGACCCTCTATTTTATTTGTGACGATTCCATTGGCGCTTTGGCAGAGTATACTAGGATTTTTTCCGTTCGTAATTTTGATTGTCCTCCATGTGTCTGTATTTAACGTTATTGGAGGTATGCTAATCAGTTGGCTGGCTTGTAATCTGGGTGGAATACTGATGTACTTCCTCATTCGGCGATACCTTTACAATTGGTTTGATCGAAAATGGAGGTCCAAGCTGAAAAGGTATGACAAATGGCAGCGTTACTTGGATCGATATGGAATCTGGACGTTGGTACTTCTACGTACGATTCCTATTATTCCGAACAATGTGATCAATTTTATGTCTGCTGTTTCACCGATAAAAGCATCATCTTTTATTTGGGGAACCGTACTTGGGAATCTATCTTACATTTGGCTATTCGGTGCGATCGGCTCAAGCTTAGTCGTCTCTAGGGAAGATTGGAATGGTTATATTACTTGGTATGCCGTGTTTATCTCTANNTAAACGGAGTAGAATGCACTAATATTAATTGATCATCAAATGAATGAGGAACGTTTCTTTGGCATTATCTGCCGGAGGGAACGTTCTTCTTTTTTGTCTTCTTTCCGAATACCTTAAACTAAGTGGAGGTGGCTTGACCTCTACGTAAGGCGGGAGGGGCTATCGCAATGGGGAGATTAAGAAAATGGGGAAACCGAGGGCTAAGATTACCTGATCTAGGTCAGCTTCGGCTGCCAAAAATAAATGGAGGCGGGACGTCGAGGTTCTCTGGAAGAAGCTCCGCGTTCAAGTCAAAACCAAGTAGGGCAGCGGCTAGACCACAGAGTGCACGGTTTGAAGCTAAGCGAAGTAGAAGTCATATGAGATCATTCAGTAGGGCAGAGAGAAAGTTGACCGTTTCCGGTGGAAACACGCGTAAGCCAAGAAGCAGGCGCAAATTTTGGTTGATTGCATCCTTAGTATTGATTGTGCTTGTGCTACAGGCGCTACGATACGTGGAGCTGAACATGAAGCCGCCTATCTTGCATTTAGCGCAAATTCGTGNGAAACAAATCGCAACTGAGTCGATACATAAAGCGATTACTTCACAAGTTGCGAACGGAGGAAATGCGGAGGAACTGATTGATTGGAAGACCGATAAGAACGGGAAAATATCAGGCTTTATGCTGAACTATGCGGAGCATATGCGTATTACTTCGCAAGCAGCAGAGGTAATCCAGACCACGTTGCAGGATTTGCATAATCAAACAGAATATATTCCGCTCGGTCAGGCACTAGGTAGTCCTCTCATTGCCTCTTATGGACCTGATATCCCGATCAAGACTGAACCGCAAGGTGCTGTTAAGGTTGAACTCAGCACTCGCCAGCAAAATGCCGGAATCAATATGATTTTGGTTGAGGTCTATATACATATTGTTACGGAGGTAGCGGTGGTTATTCCTTTTGACATGGAACCCCAAGTAGTGGATACGGAAATTCCTGTATCATATTTGATGGTCGTCGGAGACGTTCCTATGTATTACTACGATAATCAAGGTCAGCCTGTTGGAGCTAATGGCAGCAGTGCCCCGGGAATCGCTATTCCTGCACCATCTGTAAGTGGAGATAAAAGTGGAGTATCAGATCAGAGCAAGGATACCCCTGGGAATAGCAATGAGGATAGCAATTCATCGCCAGCTGCACCCAATTCTTCGAATACAGGCGCAGCTCATACAGAAGAAGGCGACAAAGGTGTAAATGGAGGGAATTAAGGGATATCGTGCTAATCCGCACATAGACTATAGGTAGAGTTGCTTTAAATAAATGGAGCGTGAGGCCTAATGTCACATGAATCGCTGAATATGGAACGCTTGGCAGGGAGATATGGTTTCCTTGAACGTGCCGGACTTCTNNTCTATTGTAGTTGAGCTTAGCCGTATGGAATGTGCCACGGTCTGTTTACCCCTGCTGCTGCTTCACTCGGGAGTGGCTGTGCGCATTATTGCTGTTTCAATGACGCCCGATTTCCCCATGGAGGTATTAGCAGGACAGTTCTCGCCAGAGGAACCAGTGCTCTTCCTACCCTATGAGAAGGAGGAGTATATGCCGAACCTGGCTCTGGCCCATATCGAGACCACCTTTGCTGTTCTGCTTGAAGATTCGATTATGGTATCGCCTGGTTGGTTAAGCGAGTTAATGTGGGCTTCCTTTGATGATGCTTCCGTTAGAGTCATTGCACCTCGTTCTTCTACAGAGAGGGGGGAAGGGAAGAAACGGCTTCACTTTGGTACTCATCATGAACTAGCGGAGCATGTAAGCTATAGTCTTGGGCGGTATCAAGGCGAATGGCGCGAGGTGGAAGTGCTAACCGGATCTTGTCTTCTATTCACTAAGGAATTGATTCAGCGAATTGGCGGCTTTGACACTTCGCTTCAAACGCGGCATCTCATGATAGCTGACTGGTGTCTCCGAGCGCGGCAGGCTGGAGCGAAACTGGCACTGAGTGAAGCTGTGTATGTTCACGCTATTCAGTCACTGGATAAATACCTGAGAACGAAGGAAGAATCCAACCAGACGGATGGCTGGCAGATATACTACAAGAAATGGGCACTTGAAAGCGGGATAGAGAACGAAGGACTTTTAGTACCGCCTACTGAATCCTTAAAATTTCCACAGCCGGTTATACCATTGGGCAGGATATCCTTAGCTTCTCCGTTGGTAACTGCCATAGTGTATTGTGATGAAGCTTGGGATTGTGATGAGCTGAAGGAGCAATGGATAGCTGCACGGGAGCAGCAGAGCTACAAGTATATTCGCTGGATTTGGATCAGAGATACTTTGGTGGACGCTGCTCCTGAGTTTCCGGTTAGCGAACATGATGTAGTGATAACGGTTCATGGTGAGGATGTATGGCTACGGGCGTTAAAGAACGCATCTGCATTATATGAGAGTGAGATCATTCTGTATTTATCCACTTCTATCCAATATGAGAAACGTTATATTGAGCGGGTGGTGAAGGCCATAACCCAAGGCTCCGCTGATCTGATCATAAGTTTATCGACTGAAATGGAGGAAGCGGGGGTTCATTTGCTTGCAGGGGGAGATTCAGCGCTCACGCTACCTCTTGAACGTGTTGCTTACAAAGGAGGGATCGTGCCTGGGATGATTAGCAACAGGAAGTTTACTTCCCGTCAATTGCTGCTTCACCCTAATACCTCTCTGGTAATAGGCTATATTGGGGATTTGTCCGATTCCAAGGAGGCACACCCATGAAATATTTAATTCTAAGCGGAGGTTCTTGGGAGGACTACGAATATAAAAGATTGCTAGAGCTTCT
>DOJM01000583.1:357-1883 GCA_003529225.1 Paenibacillus sp. | reverse complement strand
GGGGTCTGCTTTGCTGGACGAATGACCAGTGAGCAGCAGACTAACAATCAGATTAGGGCAGTTGCGGCTGCAGATATTTATTCTTTGAACATGAAGCAATACACGATTCTTGTCTCTTCTCCTTATTGGCTCCCAGAGGTTCTCTCCTTGCAGGCAGCTTATGTAGTGGCTCTGCTAGAACGTTGTCCGGAAGATGAAAAGAAGTGGTTATGGGATAAATACAGCGGTTTGCTTGGCGCAAAGGCTGACCTTGTAGCCACCCGATCTGAACGGATATATCTAGAGCAGAGCTTACGCAGGGAAGGTGTGCTCTATCTCGGCGGGGATCAGCAGGAATCCTATGGAGCTATCTTTCAGGGAGATCGGCTATATTTTCTTACGGATTATGAGGTGCTGTGGAGGAAGGCCATAGTGAACTTGTGGCAGGATTCAACGATATCACCTGCTGATTGGGTTACTATACAGCTTGAGTTGCGGGCGGACTATTACATTTCCATGTGTGCTAAGCTGCCCAGTCAACCTGTTGTACATTACTTGGCAGCTTCCTATCTGTACTTGTTGGGGGATTCCGTAGCAAACCGCTATCTGGCGCAATCCTTTGAGCTCATGGTGCTGTATGAATATTTAGATTGCCTTCATTCACATTTTCGCTTTTTTTCGGCTATAGAGGGTAAGACTGGGGATTTGGAAACAGCTGTTCAACAATATACGATTACGGCATTTACAGCTGAGGAGAAGCGGGATGCGGAAAGGCTGCGGGCATGGCTTCACTCCGGGCAGTACGAACTTGTCCAGGCAGAGCTGTTTCGCTTGAATGAGGATGAAGCTGCGGCAGTACGGATTCTGAGTTCGCTCACTACCTCAGAGGCAAAGATGTTATTGATTCAGAATTATATTACGACCTTCCAATGGGAGAAAGCGCTAGAGCTTCAGCAAGATTTGGAGGGAAGTATTGATGGGGTTATAGAAGGCACAATACACTTGCTACATGGCAGACGGCATGAGGCTATACGCAGCTTCTTGAATGCGGCAGGGCAAGACAATCAGGCATGGCCGCTTTTATCAGAGATGGCAGATCTAGAAGAGGCTGTAAAACGATTGAAAAGGAGAGTGGAGGGATGAGTAGTCATAGGTGGCCTCTCCGCAAAACATCAGGTAACCGCTTGACTGCTATGATGCAGGTTCGAAACGAAGCTGGAAGGTATCTGGAGCAAGTACTTGAAGAACTGAGTGAATTCGTGGATGATATTGTAGTTGTTGATGATGGAAGTACAGATCATACGGCACAGTTATGTCGTTCTTTTGCCAAGGTTACGAAGTTTGTGACACTGGAGACCTCCTTGTTTAATCGTGAGTGGGAGCTAAGGCAGATGTTATGGGATTTGGCGGTGTCTACGAATCCGGATTGGCTCCTGTCTGTAGACGCTGATGAGTTCTATGAAGAGGCAGCTAAACAGGAGATGAGACGGCTGATTGATCAGGATGTGTATGACTGGGTATCTTTCCGGCTTTTCGATTTCTGGGGT
>DOJM01000583.1:0-314 GCA_003529225.1 Paenibacillus sp. | reverse complement strand
ATTGCCGGGCTTTCTTGCCGAACTGCGAGTGAAACATTATGGATGGGCGGTTCCACCGGAAGAGCTTCGACTTAAATATTCGCGTTATATGGAGCTTGATCCACAGGGGCGCTGGGGGAGTCTGGAGCAGTACCAATCCATTCTAGATGAGCAGCCCCATTTGGTCGAATGGCAAGAATAGCTCAGAAATCCGAATCTGCCAGTCGGTTAGGTCTGACTGGCAGATCTGACGAGCAGCCCCCATGGGATTTGACCTGAGGAAATCCCATGGGGATAAGCTTTTGCCGCAAGTATGAGCTTGTAGTATGAGAGAC
>DOJM01000143.1 GCA_003529225.1 Paenibacillus sp. | reverse complement strand
TGATATCTTCTTCCAATTGACCAGCTAGCAGCTTAAATTTAACCCCGCGGCGGCGTTCACTTAAGCTTCCATCTGGTTCGGAATCTTCTTTAGAATCCTCTTGTGAAGAGTTCCCGCCAAAAATCATCTCAAAAGGATTCTTCTGAGATTTATTTTTTGAAGACGAAGGCACTAAAATAGAGACAATCCGCTCATTAGCCAGTTCTTCTGCACGGTTCTTCACCTTTTCCGTACGCTCTAGCTTCACCATACGAATAGAGGTCTCAACTAAATCACGCACCATAGACTCCACATCTCGCCCTACATAACCCACCTCAGTAAATTTGGTTGCCTCCACTTTGATAAACGGAGCATTAACAAGCTTAGCTAAACGCCGAGCAATCTCGGTTTTCCCTACACCAGTAGGTCCGATCATCAAGATGTTCTTAGGAACAACTTCATCACGCAGTTCCTCAGCCAGCAGACTGCGCCGATAACGATTACGAAGGGCAACAGCTACCGATTTCTTAGCTTGTTTCTGACCTACAATATATTTATCCAATTCAGCTACGATTTGACGGGGTGTTAGCGATTGGTTCACCATCGTGAATTCCTCCTTGTCTCTATGGCACTGAGCCTATAATTGCTCAACAATAATATTGGAGTTAGTATACACACATATTTCTGATGCAATCTGAAGAGCCTCACGAGCGATATCCGCAGCAGCAAGATTTGGAGCATGACGTTTGAGCGCGCGGCCGGAAGCAAGTGCAAAGTTACCACCGGAACCAATAGCGAGTACATCATCATCTGGCTCGATAATTTCACCATTTCCTGAGATCAAGAGCATTCCTTCCTTGTCCATAACAATCATCAATGCCTCAAGTTTACGAAGAATACGATCTTGACGCCAGTCTTTCGCCAATTCTACGGCTGCCCGTTGCAGGTTTCCATGATGTTCCTCCAACTTGCCTTCGAATTTTTCGAACAAAGTGATAGCATCAGCCACAGATCCTGCAAACCCTGCTATTACTTGTCCCCTGTATAAGCGACGAACTTTTCTGGCCGTCGTCTTCATTATTACACTCTCTCCGAATGTAACCTGACCATCACCTGCTATAGCTGCCTGTCCGTTATGTCTTACAGCACAAATTGTAGTCGCATGAAAGCTGGGTACCATGATTGTAGTGACCTCCTTAAGATGGGCTTTGTTCAAATATAAGAAAGTNNCTTATAAAGACGCCGAAGGCGCTTATTCTTGGTTATCGATAGCCTCCGGCTCTATATAAGCGAGGCCCGTACGATTGGCGTACTCGGCAAGACTGTCTAGTGCACGATGTGCTAACATCTCATTCTTTTCTTTCTTATTACGGATTTTCTTCTCCACCTTAGGCAGAAGACCAAAATTTGCATTCATCGGCTGAAAATGCTCCGGATCAGCAGAAGTGATATAAGCAGGCATACTACCAAGTACCGTGTCTTGTGGGAAGATCAAGCCTTCTTGACCGAGTGCGGCTCTAGCAGCGTTAATGCCGGCAATCAGACCTGAGGCTGCTGATTCCACATAACCTTCCACGCCAGTCATCTGTCCAGCAAAGTACAGCCTTTCTTTACCCTTCATTTGATAAGTAGGATGCAAGAGTTTAGGAGAATTAATAAAGGTATTTCTGTGCATTACACCATACCGAACGTATTCAGCGTTCTCAAGACCTGGAATCAGCGAGAATACCCGCTTCTGTTCGCCCCATTTCAAGTGCGTTTGAAAGCCCACCAGATTGTAAAGCGTTCCAGCAGCGTTATCCTGACGAAGTTGTACTACCGCGTAAGGTAGCTTACCTGTGTGCGGATTGATAAGCCCTACAGGCTTCATCGGACCAAACAATGCTGTTTGCTTACCGCGCTTCATCATGATTTCGATAGGCATACAGCCCTCAAAGTATATCTCTTTCTCAAAATCCTTGAGCGCCGCCGTCTCTGCAGAAATCAACGCATCATAAAACACGTCAAACTCCTCTTCAGTCATAGGACAGTTCAGATATGCTGCTTCCCCTTTGTCATAACGGGAAGCCAGATACACTTTATTCATATCAATACTATCCTTCTCAACAATCGGTGCTGCAGCATCATAAAAATAGAAATACTCTTCACCTAATAGACCCTTAATTTCAGAAGATAATGCAGGGGAAGTTAGTGGACCCGTTGCAATAACAACAATCCCTTCCTCCGGTATATGCGTAAGTTCTTCATTTATGACTTCCACGAGCGGATGATTATGCAATGTACTCGTAATTTCTCCCGAGAAACCATCCCGATCCACGGCAAGTGCACCACCAGCAGGTACGGCGTGGCGATCAGCCGCACCTAATACAAGAGAGTTTAAACGTCGCATTTCTTCCTTTAATACACCCACCGCATTGCCTAAACCATTTGCACGCAAGGAGTTGCTGCATACTAGTTCTGCGAATTGATTGGTGTGGTGTGCTGGCGTCTTCACCACTGGTCTCATTTCATACAATCTTACCGGTACGCCTTGAGAGGCTATTTGCCAGGCCGCTTCACTTCCTGCGAGACCTGCTCCAATTACTGTTACCTTT
>DOJM01000145.1 GCA_003529225.1 Paenibacillus sp. | reverse complement strand
CGATGTTATCTAGTAGAAGTATTGAAATGATAGAAAGCCATAGTCCAATTGCAAAGTTTGATTTAAGTGTAATGGCAACTGAGACGGAAGAGGGATTACTTTTTACTTTTGAGTACAATAAGGATTTATTCAATGCTACTACTATTGAACGGATGGCAGGACACTTTGAGAAATGGCTACATGAAGTTTCTCATCGTCCACAAAATCCGTTGCATGACCTGAGCATGCTATCGGAACCCGAACGTACTTTGTTATTAGAAACATGGAATGACACTGTAATGGAAATGTCTCATCAGGGTCTTATTTGCGACAGATTTGAGGAGCAAGTAGCAAGGCGTCCGGATGCGATTGCGGTAGTTGATCAAACAAAACAGTGGACTTATGGTGAACTGGATGCACAAGCAAATCAGTTGGCAAATGTTTTACAGCGAAAGGGAGTAGCCCCAGAGTCAGTGGTAGGAGTTTATCTTCCGAGGTCAGCTGAGCTGATGGCAAGTTTACTGGGCATTTTAAAAGCTGGTGGAGCTTATGTCGTTTTAGATCCGTTGTATCCAAAATCAAGGTTAGAATACATGATTGAAGATGCAGGAATTCAATTTGTAGTGACGGCGGAAGGGCAAGAAGGACATTTCGCACAAGTCGAAATGGTGAGGCTAGAAGAATTAACGGTGGAAAGCGTAATCGCACCTACACGTCAAATAAATCCAGAGAACTTAGCCTATATTGTCTATACCTCTGGTTCTACAGGAAAACCGAAGGGTGTCATGGTTGAATATCGCTCATTAATGAATATGGTTTCTTGGCATCAGGAAGTTTATCATATTTCAGCAGAGGATCGTGCGACTCAGATTGCAGGGGTTGCTTTTGATTCGGCTGTCCAGGAGATTTGGCCGTATCTAACTGCTGGCGCAGCACTCTACTTGTCAACAGAGGAACTGAGAATTAATCCAGAAGCGCTAAGGGACTGGCTCATCGATTCACAAATAACAGTTAGTTTTGCACCTACGCCTATTCTGGAAAGACTATTGAAATTATCTTGGCCAGATGAAACGGAGCTTCGTTTTATCATTACTGGTGGGGATCAATTAACGCAGTATCCATCTAACGATATTCCTTTTGCGGTAATTAATCAGTATGGTCCATCGGAAAATACCGTTGTTACCACAGATTGTTATGTACCTGTAGGAGTGACAACAGGTACGCCATCGATTGGTCGACCGATTGCGAATACAGAAGTTTATGTGTTAGATTCTCATCTTCAGCTAGTACCAATTGGTGTAATTGGAGATCTCTATATTGGAGGGAAGAGCCTTGCACGTGGATATGCTAATCGTCCGGATCTTACAAAGGAAAAATTTATTCCACATCCTTTCAAGTCAGGAGAACGTCTCTATTATACAGGAGACAAAGCAAGTTATCTTTCTGATGGTAATCTCCAGTTCCATGGACGTATAGATGACCAAGTGAAAATTCGTGGTTTCCGGATTGAATTGGGAGAAATAGAAGCTGTTTTGCAGGCGCATTCTTCTGTGAAAGAAGCTGTTGTATTGGTACGAGAGGATAATCAAGGTGATAAGAGATTAGTAGCTTATGTAGTTGGTGAAGGAAGTTTACATGAATGGCGAGAACATCTACAAACACATTTACCAAATTACATGGTTCCAACAAACTTTATTGAGATGGAATTTTTACCACTTACACCGAATGGAAAACTTGATTTGAAGGCATTGCCTATACTTAGTGAACAATCCGTCGAAAATACTGTATACCCACGAACTCCACTGGAAGAACTTATCGCTTCAGTGTGGAGTCAAGTGCTAGGAATAAAAGAAATTGGTGTTCAGGATTCTTTCTTTGAGCTTGGTGGTCACTCTCTACTTGCTACACAAGTGGTCTCACGTTTACAGGAAGTCTTTCAAATCAAATTGCCAGTACGTGAACTGTTCGAATATTCAACGGTCGAGGCATTATCGAAACGAATAGATCAGTTACGTAAGGGGAGCGAAAAACGAGAAATTCCACCATTGGTGCCGATGGAACGCGGAAATAATATTCCACTATCTTATGCCCAACAGCGCTTATGGTTTATTGATCAATTTGCACCTAATAGTGCACTTTATAATATGCCAATGGCATGCCGCCTTACAGGGAATTGGTTACCTGAAGCATTGGAGTTGGGATGGAATCAGTTGATAGAGCGTCACGAATCTTTGCGGACTGTATTTTATGAAGAGGATGGCTATCCTGTGCAGCAGATTCAACCGTACGTTTTCCGTCCGCTTCTCCAAATGGATTTAACTAAGCTTTCATTAGAGGAGCGAGAAAGAAAGTTGGAGCAATGGATTCAAACTGAAGTCGAATCTCCATTTGATTTAGAACAAGGGCCATTGTTCCGTGGGAAACTCATAAGAATTTCAGAAGAAGAATGGGTTCTTCTGTGTAATATGCATCATATTATCTCAGATGGATGGTCGATGGGAATCCTACTTGAAGAATGGATGGCATTTTATGAGAAAGCAACGGATGGAAAGGTAGCGGAACTTGAACCATTACCGGTTCAATATGCCGACTTTGCTCAGTGGCAAAAAGGATGGCTAAAGGAGGAGGTGCTTGATCAACAACTCCAATATTGGAGGGAAGAATTGTCTGGGGAGCTTCCTGTACTCCAACTTCCTGTGGATAGCCCGCGTCCCGCAATACAAACTCATCACGGGTCGATATACACTCTGGTTCTGCCAAGCACGCTACATGATAAATTGAATGAACTTAGTCGAAAAGAAGGGGCTACACTCTTCATGACGCTTTTAGCTGCATATCAAAGTTTTCTATCTCGTTATACGGGACAAGAAGATATCCTGGTCGGAAGCCCAATTGCGAATCGGAATTATAGAGAAATTGAAGGACTAATTGGTTTCTTCGTTAACACGCTGGTTTATCGAGCTAATTTAAGTGGTAGACCGACATTTCAAGATGTACTATATCAGGTTCGTCAAAAGGCATTGAAGGCGTATGAATATCAAGATATTCCATTTGAAAAAATTGTAGAAGTTGTGCAACCGGAACGAAGTACAAGTCATTCGCCAATCTTCCAGACTATGTTCATCTTGCAAAATATGAAACAAGAGTTT
>DOJM01000147.1:5233-5489 GCA_003529225.1 Paenibacillus sp. | reverse complement strand
ACAAAGAAGACTTACCGACACCATTAGGACCCAGAATAGCGAGACGATCTCCTCGATTCAACGACAAACTGAAATTTTCCAGTACAGGCGCACTACCCTTATATGCAAAATCAATCTCGCGGAGTGACAGCAAAGTGTCCGCCATAAACGCTTCACTTTCCAGCTTCATCTTCAGCTTGCTTGTCTCGCGTGGTAATTCCACACGGTTCTTATTTAAGCGTTCGAGTGCAGCTTCCTTTGCATGAAGACGAGACAC
>DOJM01000147.1:3351-5178 GCA_003529225.1 Paenibacillus sp. | reverse complement strand
ACGTTCTTCTTTGATTTCGCACGCAGGAAATCATGCTGTCCGGCAGCACGGTGTGCCTGTTGGAACCATTCGGAATATCTCCTGATGCTCTCCAGCAGTTTCTCCTTTTCCTGTTCCTGCCTCTTATATTGTCCCTCTAATGTTCGCGCCTCTACCGCCTTCTGCTCCCGATAATGCGTATATCCACCCGAATACCGGCGACACCCCTCTGGACTAAGCTCCAGTAAAGATGTCGCCGTTCGATCGATGAACGTACGATCATGCGAAACATAAAGCACAGTTCCGGGATAGGTGTGGACCCATTGTTCCAACCACTCCATCGTTTCTCCATCTAAGTGATTCGTCGGCTCATCTAGAATCAACAGCTTCGGCTGCTGAGCTAACAATGCTGCCAATTGAACGCGTGTCTTTTGCCCTCCGCTTAGCGATGGGTATGGCAAATCCCAAACCGAACGTTCTAGCTTAAGCTGTTTCAAGCACTTTTCCGCTTTAACCTCCCAGTCATATCCACCAAGTTGCAAGTATTGATCGTACACTTCGGCGTATTCAGCCAATTCCGCTTCACCCTCGTCGTTCTGCTCCTGCAACCTCTGACTGAGAGATTCAAGCCGGCGCTTTAATTGGGGTAGCTCTGGCGATCCGGCGAGAACGTAATCCAAGGCGCTTACTTCTTCTGATACTTCTAACTGCTGATCCAGCACACCCCACTCTTCACGAGGTAAGCCATGATAAATACTACCTTCCTCAAAGGTAAGGCGACCGATCAGTCCCTTAAGCAGTGTGGTTTTTCCGATTCCATTACGACCGAACAAGAGCACACGCTCTCCTTCTGATATCTCAAAGGACACCTTCTCGAATAACAGGGTCCCGTTCCATTCTTTACGTAAATTCTTTGCTTTTATTAGGGTCATATTTCATTCCTCCGATTATATTGCAAATAAAAAACCGCAGCCAGCGGTCTGCGGTCAAATAGCGTATGATGGGGGGAAATATGCCATAACATGAATAGACTACGGCCGTGATCACCTGCTGTATGCAGAGTAGACCAAACAATAGATCGATCTATTCATATAAAAGCAACGTAAGACCCCCGACCGACACACGTATCCCTGACCGTTATCACCCTGAACGGGTGCTCCGTGACTTGTGCATATGCACTTCACAAGCTTGAGTGGTCTACTTCTAGGAAACGTGTTAGTTATTCATCAGTCGGTGGTCCTCCGNNAAAAGGTCAAGAATAGTTATAAAATAATCTTTACCGACTGAGTCTGGGAATTCCATTGCACCTGAATACCAAATAATTCAGGCAAGATGCTCAGCGGAATCATCAATCGGCCATTTTCATTGCGGGATGCTGGCATCGTAAGTGTCTTTCCATCCACAACAGCCTGATCGGATAACGGCTTATGTGCCACCGTACGATTTCCTATCGTAATTAGCAGTGCACCTGTTCCAGCTTTGCTCTGTAAAGTTCCACCTAACAAGGCTACAGATTCTCTCAGCGGAACAAATACACGGGAATTATCCATTAAAAAAGGATCTTTTAGCTTTGTCGTGACTCCATCCATCTCAAAAGCTCCAGCAAACATCTTACTTCCTATGGAATACCCATTTTTAGTCGCAATACTCTCCATAGCCAGTGTACTTGTTGTAATAATGACCCTTGTATTTTTAGCTATTTTTGGGTACAACCAGTGGATGTCATCATTATGCATTCGAATACATCCGGCGCTAACATACTTTCCTATGGAGGACTCATTATTATTGCCGTGAATCGCATACGTGGTACCATAAGTTCCGTTCACTTCTAGCCCTAGCCAGCGGTCG
>DOJM01000147.1:0-3219 GCA_003529225.1 Paenibacillus sp. | reverse complement strand
CCGCTGTAATAATGATTCAAACCGGCCACCCCAAACGAAAAATCCCAATTTTCTCCACCTCCATATATAAAGACGAAATCATTTCAATTTTGTTGCATACCAACCTGTACCTATTCTTTTCAACTCGTCCCCCACATTTGACGCAGAGATTGCAATACTGTAACCAAGTGAACGCACATTAAAAAAGCCGACCTTTGGATAACCAAAGATCAGCTCTATATTTTATATGCTCAGTATTTCATGATTAGACAACTAATGTTTCTTACCTAAACCAAATGCAATCACGTACCCATCCGGATCTTTAATCGCAAAGTCCTTCCAGCTTCCCCAGTCTGCTTCCTGAAGACCAGGCTCTTGAACAAATTTAATATTCCGATTTTATAATATCATCCAATAATGCGGAAACTAAATCGAATTCTGCTGACAAGTTTATCGAAGATTGGAATCAATAATAACCGGTAAGCTAGTGATCTTTCCTTTGATCCAGAAGGTTTCGAACAGCCTGCAAGCGAAGAGGATCTATCGGCTTTAGCGCATCTCCATCTTCTCTAACGGCTGAACCGAAATGCACTCGTCGCACACCCGTTTGTTTTATAAAATCACTTAACCCGTCTGCCGTTAACCCACTGCCAGCAAGAATAGATATAGATTGCTCCGAGGTAAGCTGCTCCAGTGCAGCAAGACGTTCCGCACCTTTAGGGGCTGTATTCTCGGCTCCTGATGTTAGAATGTCAGTAATTTGAGGATAACGCGTCAATATTTCTAATGCCTCAAATTGATCCCTCACTTCATCAANNCAATGTCACCTCCAAACCTTTTGCAGTATGAAGCAGCCTTTGAAGTGACTCTTCGTCAATTGTTCCATCAGGGCGTAACATGCCCATTACGACAGATAACCCGCCGATAGATGCGATATGCTGTATATCCTGCTCCATCGTTTCTATGTCATCCTTATCATAAGAAAAGGATCTGGCATGGGGTCTAACCATTACCCTGACCGGGATAGAGACAGTATCGCGCACTTTTCCAATAAGTCCCAGACTGGGCGTCAGTCCCCCTTCACTGATCCCAGTGATCAATTCAATTCGATCAGCTCCATAACGCTCGGCCAGTACTGCATCACTTAATGTTGTAGCAATAACTTCCAGTAACATTGTTCTCTCTCCTTCATTAGCATTTCAGAAAATCTCTCTTTGCTATTCTCTCCTATGGAACGTAGAAATTTCAACCTCCACATCAACACGCAAAAAAGTCTTGATCCTCTACAAAAACTAGAGAATCAAGACTTTTATTTTTAAAAAGTATGTCTTACGCCCACCACATACCTTGAGGCTGGTCACGAATAAGAATGGATTGCAAATTGGTTACTGCACGATGGAAGCCTTCGTCTACCGTCATAAGAGGGTCTTCATGCTCGATGCTGACCACATAATCATAACCGTAAGTACGCAGCGCACTCATGATATCCGACCATTCAGATATGCTGTGTCCACAGCCAACGGAACGGAAGGTCCATGCGCGGGTCTGTACATCACCGTAAGGCTGCATATCCGTCAGACCATACATATTAATATTGTCTTGATCCAGGTACGTATCCTTGGCATGGAAATGATGGATCGCACCAGCTTTACCAAGAATCTTGATCGCGCCTACAGGATCGATGCCTTGCCACCACAGATGGCTCGGGTCTAGATTCGCGCCGATCGCATCACAGGTTGCTTCTCTAAGCTTCAGAATCGTGTAAGGAGTATGGCAGAGGAAACCGCCATGAAGCTCGATACCGATCTTAACGCCATGCTCCTCAGCCAGCTTACCGATTTCCTTCCAGTAAGGGATCAATTTATACTCCCACTGCCAGGTTTTGATGTCGCTGTACACGGTAGGCCAAGGTGTAACTGGCCAGTTCGGTGCTTTTGCCTCGTCGCTGTCTCCCGCGGTTCCCGAGAAAGTGTTCACTACCTTAACACCCATTAGCGAAGCTAGCTTGATCGACTTACGCAGAATTTCGTCGCCTTCACGAGCTTCTTCTTTATCCGGAGAGATTGGGTTATTATGGCAACTGAATGCACTGATCATAATGCCACGTTTCGTGAACTGCTCCAGATATTCCTTACGTGCTGATTCGCTGGCAAGCAGCTCANNTGCCTCCTGAACCGATCTCTACCGCATTCAAACCAGCAGCAGCGATTTTATCAAGCATCTCTTCAAGAGTTAAACTTCCAAATACAGGATCAAATACGCCTAATTTCATTTATAATACCACCTTTTCTTTGATTGGCTCCAAAGCTTCAGAGTGTCCGTAAACTGGATAATCACGCTTCGTTGGTGCACACCAGTTCACGCCATTGATGATCACTCTTTGGATTTCTTTGTTGTAATAGGTTGGATAAGATTCATGACCGGGTTGGAAATAAAAGATCTTCCCGTTCCCACGACGATAGGTAGATCCGCTTGGGAACACATTGCCGCCCTCAAACCAGCCGACAAAAATTAGACTCTCCGGTGCCGGCACATCAAAATGTGATCCGTACATTTCCTCTTGCTCCAAATCGATATATTCGCCAATGCCCTCAGCAATCGGGTGACTTGGGTCCATCACCCAAAGACGCTCTTTCTCCCCTGCTTCACGCCACTTTAGATCGCAGCTGGTGCCCATTAACTTCATGAATATTTTGGACATATGACCCGAATGAAGCACCACTAGCCCCATGCCTTGAAGCACTCTTTGGTAAACACGGTTTACAATCTCATCACTAACTTCTTGATGGGCGACATGTCCCCACCAAATCAGTACATCCGTGTTATCCAGCACTTCTTGTGTCAGTCCATGCTCCGGTTCATCTAGCGTAGCTGTCTGAGCGTTCAGTCCAGCTTCCTGAAGGAAGCTTGCTAATTGTCCGTGAATCCCTTGCGGATAGACCTTGAGAATTCTCTCTTCCTGCCGTTCATGGCGGAATTCATTCCATACCGTTACTCTGGTCACTTTGGACACACTCCTAATTCATAGTTATCTATGCTGTCAAACTTTATTGATTAGTCAAATTAGTCAAAAAATACAGGCATGCCAGTCTCAGAGGATTTATAAATAGCCTCCAAGATGCGGGTAACAACGAGCGCCTGCTCTGGCTTCACTACAGGCTCGGTGTCATTGATGATGCTTTCGATCCACTGAGTGGCCTCCGTCAATGCAGGATCATCTCCCGCGCCATCATAAAAGTC
>DOJM01000314.1:437-5681 GCA_003529225.1 Paenibacillus sp. | reverse complement strand
CCCTGAAGGCGAGCCATTTTGCTTTGTCTTTTTTCCTCACTGCTAAGCAGTAGCTCTGTATAAACGATATTAGAATTGAGACCTTCATAAATAATTGTTTTGTTCTCTTGAACACTAGCGTTCTTGCCTTTACCGGTGATTGCATAACTTCCCCCACGCNNGTTCGTGCTAAGCGACAGGAACGAGCTCTTTTCTTCTTTTACCGTTGTAAAGAGGTTCACTTTTAATTTATCGAACTCTTGCGTGTAAGGGATTTTGGCAAATACATAGATCTCCGCATTTTTTCCTGGCGCAATCGTCGAGGCTTCCTTGTCCATAAACAGTTCTGTAGAAGAAGACACATTGTCATTGTCTACTTGCACAGATCCTTTTAATTCTGGAAGTGTTAAAGCCACCGATTGCGAATTCTTAATATTTATTCTAGCAACAACGATGTCATGATCTTTCCAAGGAAAGCGCTGCAAAGACAGCAAGTTATAAGTGAATGAACCATATTCATTGGATGCACTATACTCCACGCCCTTTTGAACCTCAGGCCGAAGTGTGTAGGAAATTGTGTAGTAGGCAACGGGTACTGTCAGCTTGGCTGTATTGCCCGTACTTACATTATTTCCTTCAGATCCTTTTCCCTCACCTGCACCGCCCGTATCTGTATTATCTGGAGCTGAAACAGCCTCTATCATTTGCAATTGCAGCGAACTCTGCTCAACTTCAAGCGGAATTTGTGCGGTAAGTGGAATGATTTTTTCTTCCAAAGGCTTTATGGTTAAGCCGCTCAATCCCTTCGCATTAATCGGAAAGGTTGTCCCTGTTGAAGATTTGACGGCAAGCTCATAAGTTGGCAACGTAACGGCCGTCTTCCCTACATTTTTCACTCGAAGCTGGAAGGTCCAAATCCCTTTATTATTCTCAGCGTATACGTTTGCGTTGTTTAACTGAGTTTCTATCGGATTATTATTAATGGTGATTTTCTTGGTCACACCTTTACCTACCACCAAATTAGGTGTTGTAGCTGCCGGTAGCTTGTACGAGGATTTAGCAATCTCAAGCTTCAGTGCTTCATCTTTCTGCGTAAATTGCAGCTTCATATTATCCGTCTTCATATAAGGAGGAATCTCGGCAAGATAAAAGATAGTCTTCTTCTCCTGCGGCTGAATCTTGTAACTAATTTGAGAACGATCAAGTGCTAATTCATAAGAGCTTCCACCTGCAGAGAGTAAATAAGCCGCATAACCCGGATCACTAAGTACCTTACTGCCCTTATTGGTCAGGCTCATACCCACCTTGGCATAAACTTTCCCATTATATTTATAGAGCTCCAAGGACTCACTTTTAGCGATGACAGGAATGTCATTCATTGTGGTGTTAACATTTTTTCCATTTACGGCGGTTGGGGAATAATTAGCTGGCACAGTAAAACTTCCTGCATGCTTTAAATAACCTTTGGTTTTGGAATCCCATACATACATGGGAATCTTAATCCCTTTTAACGAATTGGTCTTGCCTACGTTGACGTAATATGTAACCCGCAAGCTTTCTTTAGTACCAATCTTCTTCTTAGTCGCGTCAGCGCTCAGAGGGTTACCCGGGATAACAGAACCCCCTGGCGTCATCACTCTCGAAAAATAGTACATTAGATTTGCGTTTTTACTGCTCCCATTCGAATAATTCAGGGTATAGGTTAAAATATTCCCACCAGGTTGTGACCAAATATTGACATCTTCTAATGTAGCTTTGATATTTGCTCCTAAAGAAATAGAACCCAGATTACTAGGGGGTGTTACTGTCGCTGCAGCTACAGCTGGATTGATACTAACAGCATTAGCGGATGCCGCTGAAGCGGTATGGCCAGTCAGTTGACTGATGACAAAGGTACTTAATAGTAAAACAACATATGTACTGCTATGCTTTCTCATTTACTTCCCTCCACGAGTATTTTGCTAGAATTATTATAGTGGTAAGTGCAAAACCAATTGTATCCATGTTGTAACACTTTTGAACCATTTGTAACCTATTTGTTCCTATTTGCACGAATTTGAAGANNCTATAATTTCAATTTATCTTTCAATGCAGCCACATCATTAGCAGAAGGATTTTCTTCTCCATATCTAACTTTTTCATATAATTCAATCAATGAATTCGACGTATTAACAGTACTTTCTTCGCCCTTATGTTTAGCCTTGTTAAGAGCAGTCCATTTTAAAATATCGCCTTCTGTTTCCTTTGGCGTAAGATAACTTTTAACTTCATAACCATGATCGTGCTTCATGTGAAGCCAACGCCGATATAGCCAGCGAACACGTTCCGTTTCACTATTCATCTGCTCCCAGCGGTCTTTTCGATGTTTTGGCGTAAGGCGAGTACTCCAGAAATCCTTTAGACCTTGAAGCGTTTGCTCCCATGTAAATACACTTTTTTCCTCATCAAGATAAGTTGTATTGTCCTTTGGAGTATTTTCCCTGCGCAGCATGGATAGCAAGGCATCCATGGCTCTCTTTAATTTCCCTCCGGCATTTCTGTACAACCACCGAAGTCCATAATAAGCTGCAACGCCCAATAACACAGCTCCAGCAACATATAAAGCAACATCTAATATAGCAGCTAGTAGACCAGGCTTTTCANNGTTCCGGACTCGTTTGAGGCTGTTCTAATGGCGGAGGTAGCGGCTCACTTGACCCAGAGAATAAATTACTAATCCATCCGAAGAACGAACGTACCATATTCCATAGCAGTATCCCTATAGCTTTTCCGACCCCTGCCGCTAACACGGCCGCAACAATTCCTATACCAATGACATAAATACGATTATTTCTTTGTAATCCTTTTGGCAAAGCTTTGCCTTCTTGAGAAAGAGTACTATATTGTAAATAGCTACTATTAGAAATAAATAGTGTGAGCAATAGACACAAACTACCGCACCAGGTCAGTAGTGTAACACTTTCCTCCAAATTGGGAATTCTACCAAAGACAATGGTCGCAACAAAATAGATTACAATACCTATCCAATACTTCTTACTGGACTGATCTCGAGAGTCAGCAGTCATTCCGAGAAAAGCATATATAGAACCTGCGAAACCTAAAGGCAGACTCTCGATAGACAGACTTCCTGCTGACAAAGCCCCAACCACCGTCCCAAGGATTAGAGCAGCCAGCAGCTGCTTCCATCTAACACTAAACTGTTTTCGTAGCAGAATACCTACTAATGATATTAGTGGTATGGCGGTCAGCCACATAGGTTCAACTTGCTTGGGTAGTACATAAACCTGAAATAAAATCCATAGAGGTAAAACTAATAATAATTCTAGGATAGAGAAGATCCAGAGTCTGACCGTATTCCATACGTAACCAGATAACGGAAGTTTCATGCGCTCTCTCCTNNNNACCATTGCCCAACACGAATAGGAGGTCAGCAGCCTCTTGTAATTCTGCTCCTCTATGACAGCTAATGATCAGAAAGTCTGTATCACTTATTCTGCGCTCGGCCAGCAGGGCTAGCAATCGACTCATAGGAAGCGTTCTGTCTAGCTCCAGTTTCGCTAACAGCTCTAGCAAGTCTTCCAGCTCAGCCATAGGCTCTGCTTCAACAGGTTCTCTTTCGCCCCCGTTATCCAATCTGCCGTTACAGATAAATCCANNCATCGCGTATTCGGCGATAGTGGCTGCATACCTTATCCCTTGCTCGATACGTTCCACATCCGTGACCGCTCTCCACATGGAATCACTGTCCTCTATATTCAAACAAATGACGAGTCTGGAATCCGCAGTGTAGTCTTACTTATGTACCTGCATAGTTCCTGTACGCGCAGTAGCCTTCCAGTTTATAAGTCCCATAGAATCTCCTGAGCTATACTCGCGAATCCCTGCAGTCAGGAAAGGATCTTCTACGATCCATCTTTTCACTGGAAGTTCACCAAGCCAGCTATGTATCGGTAGCGGAAGATCTTCTAGGTTCAACAAATTAGGGTAAACCAATAACTCTAATTGGAGGGGATAGGTCTTATTTTTCCGGATCAAACCAAAGGGATCTCCAGTGGTCATGGTGACAGACTCCAAACGGTATATCCCACGCCGTTCGCAAGTGACTTGATGACGCCTTTTAATATGACGATAAGATTTGAGAAAGAACAAGCTGATATGATTCTGATAGATTTCACCCGTGCTAATGCCGAGATTATCCTGACTTCCAAATTCCAAACCCCTGGCAATGCTAGACTCCAGTCGAAGCCATGGTAATGGCAGAAGTTTCGCATTAACGATCTCCTCGATCATCTCTAGGTTATCCCCTTCATAAGCGATCTTAGTTGAAAAATATCGGGTATAACTAAGCGCTTTCAGACCATTCCGTTCATAGATAACGGCAAGAAGGAACAGGAGAGCTACTGTAATAAAAATGAACCAAGGCAAAGCCATAGCTCATTCCACCTTTCCGCCTCTTAAGGACGTAACGAGTTCAGTGGGCACCTCTACCTCACGAAGCACTTGTAATACGATTTCCGCGGTCTGCCCCTCTTTTGAACCCAATCCACGATGAAGAAGGAGACGATGGGCAAGCACCGGAACAGCTACGGCTTTAATATCATCTGGTGTAACGTAAGATCTGCCTTGGACTAGAGCATATCCTTGAGATGATCTGAGCAATGCTCCACTTGCACGTGGACTCGCCCCTAGTTTTACTGCCGCAGATTTGCGAGTAGCTTCTGTAATCCGGACGATATAGGCTAGCAAATCATCACTAATATTCACGGAAGCGGCCAAACGCTGCGCAGCTTGAATATCTTGAGCGGCAGCAACAGCAAAAGTCTCTTCAAGTGGATTATTCTCACGAAAACGCTGCAAAATATGAATCCCTTCGTCAAATGAAGGATATCCCGTAGTAATCCGCATTAGAAATCTATCTAATTGAGCTTCGGGCAACGGAAAAGTGCCCTGGTTATCAATCGGATTCTGAGTAGCAATTACGAGAAAAGGTGCTTCTAGGCCATGAGTCACACCATCGATCGTGATTTGCCGCTCCTCCATACATTCCAGCAGACTGGACTGTGTTCTTGGTGTTGCACGGTTAATTTCATCAGCCAACAAAATATTTGCAAAGACTGGACCTGGTCTAAACTGAAATTCACCTGACTTTTGATTATAAAAATTAATGCCGCTTAAATCAGAAGGCAGCAAGTCTGGTGTAAATTGAATACGCTTAAATGTACAATCTAAAGACTTTGCAAGGACTTTAGCTAACAAGGTTTTACC
>DOJM01000314.1:0-315 GCA_003529225.1 Paenibacillus sp. | reverse complement strand
GTCTACTCCATCCTCTTTTCCAACGATGACTTTAGCTAGATTGGTTCTAATAGATTTGATGAGTTCAGTAACTTCTTGAAGATTCATGTAAATACACCATCCAATCTGAGGAAACTATTGTAATAAGTCCTTTCATCATAACAGAAAGTGTATCCAATATATAATTCACACGAAAAGGCCCTGCCTATTAAAAAGGCAGAACCTAGATTTCCCCTCCATCCGCCATATACGCAATCGTTGTAAAGCCTAAACTTGCAGTATACATAATCACTAGCCTAATCACACATTGAATAAACAGAGGTGGAGTTCCCCTCA
>DOJM01000306.1:3642-5755 GCA_003529225.1 Paenibacillus sp. | reverse complement strand
GTTAGCGGCTACCCTCATCAACAAATGCTAGTTCCCGTATAGCCCAACCTTTCACTGGAGTCTGGTGTTCCTACTACTGATGTTCGGTCTTAATTTTCTATCTGCTCGTGGCTACGGGGAATCAGAATATTGGTTTGCCATTATCAAAATCATTACCGTTATCGCCTTCCTCGTTGTCGGGGTCCTCATGATATTCGGCATTATGGGTGGAAAATCCGTAGGCTTCAGTAACTTCCAAATGGGGGGGAGTTCTTTCAACGGTGGCTTCTTTGCCTTCGTCGGGGTCTTTATGGCAGCAGGATTCTCTTTCCAAGGTACTGAGCTAATCGGCGTTGCCGCTGGTGAGAGCGAGAACCCGCGTCGCAATGTGCCTATTGCGATCCGCCAAGTATTCTGGCGTATATTAATCTTTTATATCCTTGCCATATTTGTAATCGGAATGCTGATTCCTTATACGAATCCAGATCTGCTGCGCGGTGGCATCGATGATATCGNNGTCCATTTACAATCGTGTTCAATAAGGCCGGGCTTGCAATTGCAGCATCCGTAATGAATGCCGTCATTCTCAGTTCCGTTTTGTCGGCTGGGAACTCCGGAATGTACGCCTCCACCCGTGTGCTGTATGCAATGGCTAAGGATGGAATGGCTCCACGCGCACTGGCCAAGCTCAATCGCCGTGGTGTCCCTGTTGGCGCTTTGTTAGTAACTACGGCTGTTGGAATGCTCGCCTTTCTAGCTTCATTCTTTGGTGACGGTGCCGTATATAACTGGCTACTCAACGCCTCAGGCATGTGCGGATTTATTAACTGGCTGGGCATTGCGGTCTGCCACTACCGTTTCAGACGTGCCTTTATAGCACAAGGCCATTCCCTGGATGAACTACCTTACCGAGCTAGATGGTTCCCATTCGGACCTATCTTTGCCTTTGCACTTTGTATTGTAGCTATACTCGGTCAGAATATGGGCGCCTTTTCAGGTGGAACTATCGACTGGTATGGTATCGCCGTTTCTTATATCAGCTTGCCGCTGTTTGTCTTACTCTGGGCCGGCTATCGCTGGTTCCGGAAGAGTAGTATTATTCCTTTGGATAAATGCGATCTTAGTACTCACCCAGAATAAAATGGACCCGGTAAAAAAACAAAAAGGGATGTCCCGCTGCCATTCAGGCTTCTGGGATGTCCCTTTCTTCCTTCTATTCCCAAGTCACAAACACCTTGAGGTCGCCGGTATTGTCAAAAGCAGAACTGGAGTACGACAAATCCTCTAGCCCAAGCTTATATAATTCCTGCAGGTCATTCTTAAGCTGTGTTCCACTCCCATGATAACGGAATAATAAGGACGTCTCACCGGAGGTGATTGCCTTATTAGCTAGCCGGGTTAGATCTTCTACCGAACGTACAATCAGCGCCTCGGCATATAGCTCATAGTTGAGATCCTTCTGAAGCTTTTTATACACGGCAGCACTCTGTCCTCCTCGCTCCACAAGTGCAGACAAGGTCTTATGATAGCCTACCGACGCTGCCGGATAAGACTTCGTCCAGCTATGATCCTGACGCATCTGTGCATCCGTTCTCATGTAATACGCGGTGCTAATAACGCCTGCCTTATCCGGTGTNNCATCGTCCATCCAATAGCACAAGATTCCAGGCATGCAACTGGCTACGCCCTCCCGGCTGTTTTGCTGTACCCTCAACGATTTTATTCGTGAATCCAGCTTCCTTTAACAGCTTATAGGTCAACAGCGAATACCCTTGGCAAACGGCGCTGCCACTCTTCAAGCCTTCATAAGCCGTATATTTGCGATACGAAGTATCATATTTCAGATGAAGCACAACCCAGTCGTGGATCGCCTTTACCTTCTGATGATTGTTCATGCCCGGCGTTATGATCTTCTTCAGTGCAGCCTTCACTTCTTTGTTCACAAAAGCGGTCTGCTCCAGTGTCTCCAGATATTTCACTTCTACCGTAACTTTTACAGAGCTTGCGCTCCCTCTATAAGTATATCCGTAGCTGTCTATAATGTAATACAAATAAGGGTCACTAGCCATCGCTTGATCCAGAGCCGCTTGTATTTTCGTTTTCAAATTTGAAGCTTTGCTCTCATAAGTAAAAG
>DOJM01000306.1:684-3628 GCA_003529225.1 Paenibacillus sp. | reverse complement strand
CCGCATAAGCATTACCCCAGCCCCAGTAAATCAACGGCGGAATAGCTGCGAATATTATCACTCCTCCCAGAATGATCTTTACTAATGTGAAGCGTTTTTTCCACATATATATTCCGTTCCTCCGGCTCCTGTAGACTTATAATGAATCCTACCATCTAATAGATAATGATCACTTAGGCAAAAAAAGACTGCTCCCTGTAGAATAATTCTACTCTGAGAACAGCCTATATGCTAGAGCAATGTATTTATTCGTTTTGTAGTGTAATGATATAAGTCTCTCCTATTAATGTTTCAAATTCCATCTCTTCCCCTATTCGTGAACCATCAGGTCTTTGAATAAGTAAGGGCAGGCGACTATAAATTCTACATAGTTGTCCATGCGTCGAGGTCAGTTCTGCCTTCGTTAAGCGTCCCTCACACCATTCGATATTCGTGATAAATCCGCCTCGTGCTACCAACCCTTTCACATTACCGTCCGACCATCCTTCTGGAAGCGCGGGTAATAATTCAAGTCCCTCCTGATGACTCTGCAAGAGCATCTCTGCTATCCCTGCCGTAGTCCCGAAGTTACCGTCAATCTGAAATGGAGGATGATTCCCAAATAAGTTCGGTAAACTGGAATCTTGCAAAATCCGACGTAAACAGCTATACGCACTCTCGCCATCCTTCAAACGCGCATACAAATTAAGCAGCCAAGCTGCACTCCAGCCCGTGTGTCCACCCCCGCCTTCCAAGCGCTTCTTAAGCGTTAACGATGCGGCCTCCGCTAGCTCCGGTGTGGAAGAAGGACTAATAACATTCCCGGGGTATAGATCATACAAATGAGAGACATGGCGATGCCCAGGCTCTTGTTCAGCAAAATCCTCATTCCATTCACGAATACGCCCGTCTGGAGCGATTCCCGGATGAGCCAGCCGTTCCTGTTTCTCCTTCAGCTCNNAGCCAGAATGCAATGCTTGAACAATTCAGATATCAGTGATAAATCCATAGCTGAGCCAGCTGAAACACTGCATGATGTGCCGTCAGTAGTCAGGAATACATTCTCCGGTGAGGTAGACAAACCTGTAGTCCATCTTCCATCAGGCAACTCTACCAGCCAATCCAGACAAAATAACGCGGCTCCCTTTAATAGGGGATAAGCTTTACTCCGCAAATAGTCCCTATCTGGACGAAAAGAGTAACGCTCCCATAGATGGCGAGCAAGCCAAACTCCGCCCATCGGCCAAAAAGCCCACATCGCCTTGCCGTCCGACGGAGACGACATCCGCCACAAATCAGTATTATGATGCACCGCCCATCCACGGGCATTATAATGAACCGCAGCTGTGCGACTTCCCGTAACGCTAAGCTCTGAAATTAAATCTACTAACGGCTCATGACATTCACCCAATCCACAACTCTCAGCTGGCCAATAATTCATTTCGGTGTTTATATTTGTCGTATAATTGCTGTTCCATGGCGGCTGAATATAAGGATTCCAGATGCCTTGCAGATTTANNGGTACCGTGCCAACCGCTCATCCGTAGGAATCCCGTACTCGGCGGAAGCAGAAGCAATTGTCAACTCCACACGGTGGAACAAAGGCTGATGATCCGCTAGATGGCGCTGTTTCAGCTCTGCAAATCCAGTGGAGGAAGTAGCTAACTGCTCTAGGCACAGCTCCGAAGGCGGCTTGCCACAGCTTCCTGGAATCCGGTCAAACCCGGCGAAATCAGTTGCCGCAGCTAGACGGAGGGTCACAGCGCGTGCGCCAGAAACCAACAGTTTGCCGTTCTCCGCGACACCATTGCCGCCTTCCGTATGAATCTCCATAACAGCAGCAAATCTTATGCCAAGCCCCTCTTCATAGAAGACGGCACGCGGATGATCCCCTACATAATTATCAGCCACATGCGACGGGGCACGGCCTGTCATCATCAGCGCGCCATTCGGGATCAACTCTGAGCGGGAAGGATGCGGTGAAGTCAGCTCCACCGAGAAATCAGGTAGAACTCCCTGCCCCTCTCTCCCCTCTGCACGGATATGAATGACTATAAGTTCATCCGGTCTGCTAGCCAACACTTCGCGTACAATCCTTACATCCCCGGTCGTATAGGATACGGTAGCTACCCCCTGATCCAAATCAAGTTGCCTCCGGTAANNGGACCCTCATGATTGAACTTCATTCGCAAATCCCCGAGTGGTTGATAGGATTCGGTCCGTCTGCCTAACATCTTGGCTTCCACCAGCGCTTCCGCTTCCTTGTATTTCCCCTCTGCCACTAACTGTTTGGCCGGAGCCAAATGACGCAGCGCCTCATAATTAACTGTATCCCGCGGAAAGCCNNAATTAGTTCTTCTTCCGTTCCGCCAAAGATCATACCGCCCAAACGGCCGTTACCCACGGGCAGTGCCTCTTCCCATACAGCTGCCGGCTGCTTATACCAGAGCTTATGCCGCCCAGTGTTCTTACTTTCTCCCACGAATACTCCTCCTATCCTGTAATTACAGATGAAAAGAAATCGGCGGGAAGCCCGGACTTTCGTTCGGACTTCCCGCCATCTTCATGCTTTTATTTTATTAACATTAATTCAATAATTATTCATTCCAAAGTTTCACGCGTTGTTTAACCAGCTCTTCACGTAAATCTTCAGCTTTCGTTACACCAGCTTTATCGAGTTCAGCCATGTAAGCATCCCAAACTTTGTCGAAATCAGCTGGTTTGGACAAGATGGCTTCTGGAATCCGTTTCCAACTGATATCCTTCAGCTTATTGTCGAGAACGACAATTTCACTATCCCCAGGAATCGTGATGTTCCATGCCGCGCCCCAAGGTTTAACTTTGAATTCATCTTCATTTGGGAAGAGGTCTTTCCAAGTTGTTGCTTTATAAGCAGCAAGTGTTTCTTTTTCAACTGCATTGTAGCCTACAGTTACTTGCTCAGGGAAACGAGTTGTATAGTAGT
>DOJM01000306.1:298-672 GCA_003529225.1 Paenibacillus sp. | reverse complement strand
CCAGTTGGATCCAATACGCCGTCACCATAGTGAGCGCTAAGCAGAGCGTAGTTTGATCCGACATTGCCAAGTCCTGTTTCTTTTTGGAAATTGGTAGTGTCATTATATTTACGGTTGTTCACATCTTCAGGAATGACGCGTTTGCCGTCAACTACGTTGTAATGCTTGCCTTCGATACCCCAGTTAACCAATACTTGACCTTCATCGGAAGCTAAGTAGTCCAAGAATTTAATTGCACGTACCGGATCTTTAGCATCTATGCTGATCCCAATGCCGTTACCACCCATAAAGCCTGTAGGCCAGAAGGATGTTTCTTTGTATTCTTCAGACAGGGTTACTGGATAGTGTCCGTATCCTTGATCCAGCTTACCTTC
>DOJM01000306.1:0-225 GCA_003529225.1 Paenibacillus sp. | reverse complement strand
GGTTGAGCCAGCGGAAATATTCTTTCTCAGCAGGACGACGGAAGTGATAAGTTACTTCTTGTGTGTCGATATCAATTGCATATTCACCATCATCAGGAGAGCCTGTAGTAGTGAATGCTGGGTTAGTTACTGTAATGTACATGTACCAATCATCTGCATTTAGGGTCAGACCGATGTTTTTGTTACCATTTTCATCGGTTGGATGTTTTTCCAGGTAAGCCTTGA
>DOJM01000308.1 GCA_003529225.1 Paenibacillus sp. | reverse complement strand
CATTTTGCGGACCTACATGGTATTGGCGTAGACCGGACAATGAAGACGGGGACGGGATATGTTGCTCAGTATCAAGGAGTGAATGTAGATTTGTATGAATCGGTAGCTACATGTCCAGATGAGATATTACTGTTCTTTCATCATGTACCGTATACGCACACTCTTAAATCTGGTAAAACGGTCATCCAGCATATTTATGATACGCATTTTGATGGCGTGGATCGGGCAACAGGGTTGAAAGAGAAGTGGCAATCCCTTGAGGGGAAGATGGACGACAGCAGGTATGGGCAGGTGGCAGACCGTCTGGATGAACAGGCACTACATGCTCGCGAGTGGAGAGATATCATCAATACGTATTTCTATCGAAAAAGCGGTATCTCAGACCAGCATCAACGCACAATATACTAAACATTAGGGGGAGTGTGTCCATTAGGGCCACTCCTTCTAATGATCGCTCCCTTTGTTTCATAATCCTATGAGAAGAAAGGAAGATACACCTTGAATCAGAAAAGATTATTTAATGAGGGCTGGGAATTTGCTAAGAGCACNNGGATTTCCATCCCGTCGATCTTCCTCATGATTGGTTGATTTATAACATGTTAGACTTATATGAGAATAGTATTGGATGGTATCGATGCAGATGGATTTTACGACGGAAGGTACTTCCAAGTTGTCATTTGTGGGAGATCTCCGATCGATAAGAACACCATTCATCTTCGCTTCTAAGAGGGTGAAGAATCCAACAATCAACTGATCGAATTTACAAGGTTTATCTTCTTGCCTGGAAGTCAGTTCGATTTCGGTTGGTTCGGTTTGAATGATGGTTTGTCATTTTAGCTACAACGATAAATGAAAAAAGACCGTTCCAAAAGCCATGAAAATGGCTGCTTGAGGCGGTCTTTTTATTTTTAAATAGACTATGTAAAATACGCGTTATTACGCTTTAATATAATCTGCAAAATTCTCCAGCAAGTATAGGGAATTAATATCTTCACGCAAATGATGCTGGACTAATTCATCTACTTTGTCTGTTTCATGGTTTGTCATACAATCCAGGATCATATGATGTTCGTTCAGAACTTTCTCCAGCTTTTCTTGCTTTAGCATATGCAAGCGACGATACCTTTCATAATGTACATTGGAGAACTTAATTAGCTTCCACAAAAATTCATGGCCTGCAAGTGTAAACAATGTTCTATGAAACGTGTCATCTAACATAAGAAAGTGCTCAAGTGCATGTTCCTGATATATGGCGTTTTTTTGCTCTTCTAAATTCTTCTTAAGCTCCATAATACCTTTAAGCGTAAGGCTACCCGATAAACCTTTGATTATATCTTTTTCCAGGACACTTCTTAAATAGATGATTTGCTCGACAGATTCCAAATCAATGTATGAAACAAGATTCCCTTTCTTCGGATACACATCAATATAGGACTCGATTGACAGCTGCTTTAGTACATCGCGCAAAGGTGTTCTGGATATCTGAAACCGTTCGGACAACACCGTCTCACTCAGAATGGTTCCAGGCTTTAGCGTTAGGTTAAGAATTTCGTGCTTTAATAGGTTCAAAATTTCTTTTTTGGTGGACATGCGGTTACGTCTCCATTGCCATTGAATTTGTAATTAGTATACATGAAGCGGGATGTGGATAGAAGAAAGTTTATTTCAATTATATATTCACGACATCTTGTATACAAGTTTCCAATGAATATATTAATTTCATTGACAATGGCTATAATTAATCCTAATATTTGAGTATATTATCTTGTATACAAGATCACGACATATGAAATTATAGGAGGTTTTATTTAGATGAACATGACATGGAGATGGTATGGGGAAGGCAATGACAATATTACGCTTGATCATATCCGGCAAATTCCGGGGGTAATGGGCATTGTCTGGTCACTACATCATAAGGTAGCGGGCGAAGTGTGGGACATGGATGAAATTCTAAAGACTGCGGATCAAATTACGAGCAAAGGGTTTAGCACTGCCGTAGTGGAGAGTGTAAACGTCCATGATGATATTAAGATTGGACTCCCGACGCGTGATAAATATATCGATATCTACATAGACACCATCCGGAAGTTAGCTAAGGTCGGTGTTAAAGTGATCTGTTACAATTTTATGCCGATCTTTGACTGGACTAGGACCGAGCTGTACAAGGAATTGCCGGATGGCTCGAATGCTCTTTTTTACGAAAATGCAGCGATCAATGAGAACCCACGCGACATGGTTAATCGCATTTTAGAGGGAGCAGGCGAATATACGATGCCAGGCTGGGAGCCGGAGCGTCTTGCGAAGCTCGATGAGCTATTCGCCGCTTATGCAGATGTAACGGAAGAAAAGCTGTTCGGGAACTTGGTCTATTTTCTGAAGCGCATTATTCCTGTCTGTGAAGAAGTCGACATCAAAATGGCTATTCATCCCGATGATCCTGCTTGGCCGATCTTTGGCTTGCCCCGCATTGTCCGTAGCCGCGATACGATCCGTCGTTTACTTGACGCAGTAGATAGTCCATATAATGGATTAACCTTCTGCACTGGGTCGCTTGGTACGAATCCGAAGAACGATCTGCCGGCTATGATTCGGGAATTCTGTAATCGTATTCATTTTGCTCATATTCGAAATGTAAAGGTTTTTGAGAACGGAGATTTTATAGAGGTATCTCATCGCGGACGGGATGGCAGTGTGGATTTAGCAGAGGTTGTAAAAGCGTATCATGAGAACGGATATACGGGGTATGTGCGTCCAGATCATGGTCGTCACTTGTGGGGAGAAGAGAAGAATTGCCGCCCAGGATACGGGCTATATGATAGAGCAATGGGGATCATGTATTTACTTGGTGTATGGGATAGCCTCGAAAATACAACGGGGGTGAAGTGAATGCTGCTCCTGACAAGAGAGAGTATTCAATCATGTGCAGAGGCGTGGAAGGACGCTGACGTGGAGGNNCGGAGAATACGCGCGTTAGGCCGGAATGGATTCATTTTGGAGCGGGGAATATTTTCCGGGGATTTATTGCGAATGCTCACCAGAAGCTGTTGGAGCTTGGAAAAGCAGATACAGGTATTATAGCCGCTACCTCCTCTGACTACGAATTGATTGACAAGATTTATAAGCCGCATGATCATTTAACACTTCTCGTATTAATGAATGCGAGTGGCGAGCTTACGAAAAAGGTC
>DOJM01000307.1:413-5795 GCA_003529225.1 Paenibacillus sp. | reverse complement strand
GCCACGCAATTACCTTAATAGAAAAATTTCAAGTTCAACTAATATAGACTTACAATTACATCGCCCGTTTGAACAATTTCTCTAAATCATAGGACGAAAAAGAAATCACAATCGGACGCCCATGTGGACAAGTATACGGCTGTCTACATGCTGCCAGACGAGACAACAATGCCTCGACTTCCTGCTCTGTTAGTTTCTGGTTGGCTTTGATGGAGGCCTTACACGAACATAGAATAGACGATTTCTCTCGTAGCTTTGCTAGGTCAATCAATCGTTCACTCAAGACCCACTCCGCCATTTCTTCAACGATCGCTTTCTCCTCGCCTTCAGGAAACCAATAGGGCAAAGATCGAATCAGAAAAGTCTGTCCTCCAAAATGTTCAAGGTACACTCCAGCCTGCTGAAACCAATGTAGACGTTCACTAAGTTGACGACTTTCCGATGGCGTGAACTCAAGCGTAATTGGCAAAAGCAGATCCTGAGAAGCGTCTTCAGGACGACCGAACTTCTCATAAAAAAACTCGTAATTTACGCGTTCGTGAGCCGCATGTTGATCAATGAGATACAACCCACCGTCATTCTGAGCGATAATATAAGTCCCATGATGCTGTCCGATATAATTTAGTTCTGGGAAGGCAGGAAGCCCAGGCTCTTCATCGACTGGCGGTGCCCATAACGCTTGGGCAGAAGGAATCTGCTTTTGCACGGATGAAGCTTCTTGCGGGCGATACCCATTATTAGTATAGTTGTTGCTCACATTATTTTGACGTCCTTGCGAAGAGGAAGACGGGTATCCTGACCCATAGGAAGGAGCCGTTTCACGGGTCATCGGAGTATCAATCTGCCCCTCTTTTCTGAACTCACGGGCGCTCTGCTCAACATTGGATGGTTGTTGTCTACTAAAGGAACTACCAGATCCCTGAGGAACTGAATCCTTGTTCACCTCAGTTGGTGGAGGTGGCGGAACTGACCCTTTGGAAAAAGCAAACTGCTCCTGTATAAATGAACTGCTGCCCTTTGGCCCAATGGTTTCTTTACCCGGACGCGGTATCAAACTTTGCCCTAACAACACTTTACGAATTTCTTGTTCAACAAATGTGTAAAGCTCATTCTCCTTACTAAACCGAACCTCCAGCTTAGCTGGATGAACATTGACATCCACAAGTGAAGGATGCATGTCCAGTTCGAGCACCAGCAGTGGATAGCGGTTAATCGGAAGCAATGTATGATAAGCACGCATGATCGCTGCGTTCAGACCATTGCTGCGAATATATCGTCCTCCCACAATGGTAGTCACTGCATTTCGATTTGAGCGTGTCCATTCCGGACGGCTTATATAACCAGAAATACGATAATCCAAGTCCTCTGCCGTAATCGGCAACATAGCCTTGGCTGCTGAGGTTCCGTACACCGCTGCGATCACTTGCAGCAGATCACCATTCCCAAGCGTGTGCAGCAGCTGATTGCCATTATGATGCAAGGTAAACGAGATTCCCGGATGGGCTAACGCCNNTGGCATCTGATATATGACCAAGCTCCGTCTGGATACTCTTCATATATTTCAGCCGTGCCGGTGTGTTAAAAAATAATTCACGTACCGCTAGATCGCTCCCACGGCCCGAAGGGGAATCCTCATTCCGAATTAAATTACCACCCTCAATATCAATCAGGCGTCCTTTGCCGTCATCGGCAGTAGCTGTTAGAAGAGAGACTTTGGATACCGCAGCAATACTGGGGAGCGCCTCACCACGGAACCCTAAGCTAGTGATCTGGAATAGATCACGCCCATTAGCGATTTTACTTGTGGCATGACGATAAAAGGCGGTCTCGCAATCCTCAGGCTCGATCCCTGAGCCGTTATCTTTCACTCGGATGCTCTGTAAACCGCCTTCCTCCACCGAAACCTCAATCCTTGTGCTTCCTGCGTCAATAGCATTCTCAACTAGCTCCTTCACAACAGAAGCTGGTCGCTCTACAACTTCACCCGCAGCAATCTGGTTGGCAATATGCTCGTCCAATATATGAATTTTGGCCAATTTCATTCACCTCTTATTTAGGCAATCAATAATTAAAGATCCTTCGCTTTCATTTTCAGATCGTTCAGGAGACTCATAGCTTGAAGCGGAGTCATATTCATAAGATCTGCGTTACGCACAGAAGTGATGAATGCTTTTATCGCAGGATTCTCTTGTACATCAGTTACAACTGCCGCCTGATTTGCACTACCTTTCCGATTCTTACGTGGTTCTTCCTCGCCAAAGATAGACAGTTGAACTACTTCATCGGCTATTGATGAGTATGAGTCCGCAGGAATCCCCGAAGTTTCTGCGATGACACTCTCGGGTTGTTGGATAGATGTAGTTGCGACCTCTTTTGCAGCGGCCTGACTTTCTAGTCCACCCCCATAATGAATAGAGGAACCACCCGGATGAGCCGCCTGCTCGATACTCTGAAGCAGACCGTAATCACGATCAATAATCCCTTCAGGAAGCCCTGCTAGGCGTGCACAATAAATCCCATAGCTACTGTCTGCCGCTCCCGGAACTAGCTTACGCAGGAAGTTTACTTTATCCCCGCTCTCCTGTACGGCCATAGAGTAATTCTTAAGCCCTTTAAGACTTTCTTCTAAGTGGGCCAATTCATGAAAATGCGTCGAAACTAAAGCTTTGCAAGAAATGGTATCGTGCACATACTCAATTACCGCTTGTGCGATCGCCATGCCCTCACTCGTAGATGTTCCTCTACCAAGCTCATCAATAATAATCAAACTCCGGGCTGTTGCTTTTTCTGTCATGACCTGAATGTCGGCCATTTCTACCATAAATGTACTCTGACCTCCGATCAAATCATCAGCTGCCCCAATACGTGTGAAGATTCGATCAATAAGCGGAACTTCTGCACTGGTGGCCGGAACGAAACAGCCAATTTGAGCCATAATACAAATGAGTGCAACCTGCCGCATATAGGTACTTTTCCCAGCCATATTAGGACCAGTGATCAAAAGAATATTTCCATCTTCCTTACTTAGCGTACTTCCGTTTGCTATAAATGCCGAGTCCTTTAACACAGCCTCCACGACAGGATGACGACCACCTTCAAGTCGGAGATCGTACCCATCCGATANNCTGACGGCTGCCAGACATTGATACACATCAATCTCAGCTACCTTTTCCGCAAGATTCTGCAGTCGCGGAATTTGGCCGCTGATTCGATCACGCAGTTCAGTAAACAGGCTGTACTCCAAATCAGTCATTTTATCTTGCGCTTCAAGAATCAGTGCCTCTTTCTCTTTAAGCTCAGGTGTAACAAAACGCTCTGCATTTGCAAGCGTCTGCTTACGCTCATAACGCCCTTCCGGCAACGAAGCCAGATTGGATTTGGTGATCTCTATAAAATAACCGAAGATTTTGTTATAGCCGATCTTCAGTGATTTGATGCCTGTGGCTTGCCGTTCTTTCGCTTCCAGTTCGGCGATCCAACGTTTACCATTACTGCTAGCTTCCCGCAGCTCGTCCAACCGGGCATGATAACCAGAACGGATAATCCCTCCGTCTCGCACAGACACCGGCGCATCTTCAACAATTGCTCGATCTATATCCTCCCGTATCTCGGCGCATTCATCCATGCTAGCACCGATCTCGCGTAAGGTTGAAGATCCCGAAGTCTTACATAATTCCTTCAAAGCAGGGATTTGTGCCAGTGATAGCTTTAAGGCATTCATATCACGACCATTCGCACTACCAAAAGCAATACGACCTACCAACCGCTCTAAGTCGTAAATTTCCTTCAACGCTAAACGCAGGTCCTCTCGAACAATAAACTGATTGTACAAATAATCAACTGCTTCAAGGCGACGTTCGATCGGAGCTCGCTGCAACAGTGGCTTATCTATTCTACGACGTAACAAACGTGCACCCATGGATGTTTCAGTATGGTCTAGAAGCCATAGAAGAGATCCTTTTTTAGAACGTTCTCGGACCGTTTCTGTTAGCTCCAGATTTCGGCGTGTGAACGGATCAAGAATCATATAATTACCTGGTTCATAAGGGGAAATTTGACTAAGTTGTCCCATTGAACGCCGTTGCGTCTCGTTTAGATAGGAGATTAGCAGCGCTAGACATTGTCCACGTTCTTTCTCCAGACGAACCCATGCGGCTTCACCGAATTGTCGACGTGCCAGCTCCTCCTCACGTTTCTCCCAAGGTGTGTACACAACAGGTTTCGCTAACAGAGGCGTTTCACTACGTAAAAGCTCCAATAACGTCGGGTCTCCGATGATCTCAGCCGGTTCATAAATGCCAATCTCATCGCGCAGCCACTCTGCACCAGATAACACTGAAGTAACATACAATTCACCTGTAGTTAAATCACATGCAGCTAATGCCATCATCCCATCACTTTCGGTTACACAAACAAGATAATTGTTGCTTTTGTCGGCAATGATTTTTCCATCCATAACTGTTCCAGGTGTCACGACACGTACGATATCCCGCTTCACCATTCCCTTTGTGACAGAAGCATCCTCTAATTGCTCACAAATAGCGACTTTATATCCTTTTTCAATCAGGCGTTGAATATAACCCTCGGCGGCGTGATAAGGTACTCCACACATCGGGATCTTCTCTGCGCCCCCGCCTTCGCGACCTGTCAACGTAATTTCAAGCTCCTTGGAAGCCAAAATGGCATCTTCAAAGAACATTTCATAGAAATCGCCCAGTCTAAAAAATAGGAAGGCATCCTTTGCCCCTTCCTTCACTTTTAAATATTGCTCAATCATCGGCGTATATTGTGCCATGGTCAACCTCCATGCCTATTTATTGCTGTCCTCCATTATAACAGAAAATTTGCGTACAAAGTCACCCTGCATCCGCATAGAAGTTCATTCTTCTCGATCCTCAGACAAAAAATCACGAAATCCGACACTATTACTGAAGCTCAATGGGTAGTACCTTTTGAATATATTTCAAGCATCCATCGTTCATTAGAAAGNNAAGAGGTGTATTCTTCTGCATTTTTATATTATAAAATCTTAACACAGAGCGTTAGATCATAAGAAAATAAAAGGAGAATATCAAATGATACGAAGACTTACGGAGGATGATCGGGAACTTCTAATGGCGTTGCTACAGAAAGAGCCTGCTCTTAATTTGTTCATCATTGGAGATGTAGAGAATTTCGGGTTTGAACAGGATTTTATGGCATTGTGGGGAGAGATAGATCCATCTGATGGTCGGATAAAAGCCGTTCTATTACGTTTCTATAGAAGCTATCTTCCTTACGCGGATGGGCCGTTTGATGTAGAAGGATTCGCTACAATCATGCGACAAGATAACGATATTCATATGATTTCCGGTGTAACCGAAGTGGTAAAAGCCTTTGACA
>DOJM01000307.1:0-287 GCA_003529225.1 Paenibacillus sp. | reverse complement strand
AGGAAATGAATGCCAAAATTAAACAGGACTCTTCTTCTGTTGATAACATTAATAAAGCAACCATCCAGGATGTGGAAGCGATTTGTTCGCTTACGGATACAATAGAAGAGTTTGAAAGCAGTCGGGATGGATCGAGAACTAGCCTACGTAAAACATTGGCGACTGGCACTGGCCGTACGTATTATGTGAAACGTGAAGATCAGGTGATTACAACGGCCTCAACATCAGCGGAAAATTCCATGTCAGCTATGATTGTAGGGGTTGCCACTCATCAAGCATTCAGAGAG
>DOJM01000484.1:3127-13797 GCA_003529225.1 Paenibacillus sp. | reverse complement strand
CGGGGCTTTGGCTACTCTGAGTGATACCATCCCTTCTGGAACGACATTTGTGCCTAACAGCGTACTTATACAAGGTGCTCCAGCTCCGGGAGCAGATCCTGCAGCTGGCATTCCGCTCGGTGTCATATCCGCAGGCGCTACACTGTCTGTCATGTTCTCAGTACTCATTACAACACTGCNNAATCGGTAGCATTTGCTTACACCTTGCCAGATGGGCGGACATTTAACAGTTCGATCAATTCCAATACGACAACCATTTCAGTATCCTCACCGAATGTACTCGTAACTAAGTCATCACCAGCTACAGATGCCGTTGTGGGCGATACAATTACCTACAACCTGACGGTTACCAATAGTGGAATAGCCAATATCAGCAACGTAAACATCAGTGATCCAATACCTGCGGGCTCCTCGTTTGTCGCTGGGAGTGTGCTCGTTGATGGTATTCCACATCCTAATACCAATCCAGCGAATGGCATCTCGCTCGGCACAATTGCACCAGGTGTTTCGGTCAATATCTCGTTCAGAACCATTGTCAATGTACTGCCTAATCCTGCAACTCTTACAGATCAAGCCTCTGTCAGTTTCACATCCGGAGCATTCTCGGGATCCTCATTCTCTAATACACTTGTTATTCCGGTGTATCAGCCTATCATCGTTGTGGTCAAAGGCGCGGATAGAACCGCTGCAACGGTAGGAGATACGATAACTTANNTCTCATAGCAAATGTAGTCATCTCAGACACGATCCCTAACGGAGCTATCTTTGTTCCAAACAGCGTGCTAATTAACGGAGTGCCTCAACCAGGTTCTGACCCGTCTACTGGATTAAGTATTGGAGCAGTGGCTCCGGGAAGCACGGTAACAGTTACCATAACCTTGCAAGTTACCATAGCCTCCCTCCCGTCACCACAGCAGTTAGTCAATCAAGCTTCAGCAACCTTCTCGTTTACACCACCGGATGGTCGTCTACTCACCGGAACTTCACTTTCAAACGTGCTAATTATCCCAGTCTCTTCTCCGGATGTGAGGGTCGTTAAGAGCACAACCTCAATAGATGCCGTGGTCGGTGATATCATCACCTATACCATTGTTATTACCAACTTGGGGATTTCACCAGTCAACAATGTCATCATGGTTGACCCTATCCCAGCAGGCAGCCAGTTTGTAACCGGCAGTATCACTGTAGACGGAACCCTACGACCTAACGGTAGCCCAGCTTCCGGTATTGCTATAGGAACGATTGCTGCAGGTGCTTCTTCAACCATAACCTTCCAGGTTCAGGTAGTAGCGTTATGATTCCCGGCTCACGTACCCAGCCTGTCGTAACCAATCAATCCATGGTACTCTTCAACTCGGCAGCGGGTGTTGACGGTATTGTCTATTCCAATACCGTTAACACCCCGGTCGTGGGCCCCATGCTTTCATTGCTGAAGAGTACAGACAAACTCCATGCCTCTTTAGGTGACACTCTGGTGTATACCATCAAAGCTTCTAATAATGGAAACGCAGATGCTTTGCTAACAGTGTATGACATTCTTCCAGAGGGTGTATCCTTTATATCCAACAGCGTGCTTAGAGACGGTGTGCCTCTCCCAGGGGCTACACCGTCTTCGGGTATACTGCTAGGTTCTATTGCTCCGCAGAATCAAGTGAGCATTGCCTTTCAAGTCGTTATCATTTCACTTCCCTCTTCACTAGTGCTGCAAAATAAAGCACTAGGCCGTTTTTCTTTTGCCACGCCCTAGGTAAGAATCGTTAACGGAGATTTATATTCTAATTCCGTACTAGTTTCTTTACGCTCCTACCAGCTCTCTACCTCGTTGTCTGCAAGCACTCCGACCTCTTTTATAGGTGATGTTATTACCTATACATTACGGCTTACGAACGAAGGTAACAGCCTATTAAACCAACTCATCGCAACGATTTCTATTCCTAACGGATCTGTGTTCATTCCAGGGAGTGTCATTGCAGGTGGCGTCTATTATCCAGAATCAGAGCCTACGCAAGGAATATTAATGGGTCAACTTGATAAAGACCTAAGCAGTGATATTACCTTTCGCGTCCGAGTTACTGAGATCCCTTCATCCTTGGACCTGACTAATCGTGCAGCTATCACTTATACCGTTGACGACGATCCCGATACAACCGAGAGTAACACCGTCGTTGTCTCACTTGTTCTGGCAGGCGTCACCATCAGCAAGAGAGTAGATCATGTTACAGCTGCTCCAGGTGACAACCTAAGATATGAACTAACAGTAACCAACAGCGGGAACTTGGCCGTAAATGCGGTTCTGACTGATGCTATCCCTTCGGGCACTCTTTTCATATGGGATAGTGTTCTCTTAAACGGAGTAATGCAAAAAGGCGCCCGTCCTGCTGATGGCATTCAGCTAGGCACATTAAGAGGCNNCGTGGTCTTTCAAGTGAGCATACCTGCAGCTATAAACATTCATGCCCACGCAGCTGTCCAGAACTATGGCAGTGTTCAGTATACTTTTGTGCTCCCGGACGGACGGACAGTAAGACAAACCTCTCGTTCCAATATCGTTACTACCTTAATAGTCATGCCTATCATTTCTCTCGAAACTCATGCAAAACCTACCCTTGTGGAAGAAGGAGAACATGTCCAATGCTGGATCTCCCTAACGAATAGCGGGAATTGGCCAGCAGAAGTATCCCTTGATCGGCTAACACCGGAGGGATGTCTTATTGATCCTAACAGCATTGTAATTGACGGAATTCCAAATTCACAATCTTCATCATTTAACGGCATCCTGACGCTAGGGGCAGTCAAAGCTGCTGCTACTGTAAACATCCATTATTTTGTCAGGGTNNGGGTTAGTGAACATGTTCTGGGTCGTTTCCTTAAAGGCTTAGTAACCGCTCAATACTTCTTCAATCTGGATGGACTTGAATACACTGGCGAGAGCCAGTCGAACAGTTATATATTAAGCGTTGAAGAGATCAGTGAATAAGAAATCACATATNNCAAAACTTAAATATTTATATCCCATGGGAGGTGGTCATCCTGTCGCAATCATCTGGTCCCTTTTCCTTTATAGTCTCAAAAGAAGACTGGTCCCTTCATCGCAAAGGCCATCAGGATCAGGAACGTCATCAGCAAAAGGTCAGAGAAGCTATCAAGGATAATTTGCCGGATCTCGTGACCGAAGAAAATATTATTTTGTCAGGTGGTAAGCAGATTGTGAAGGTTCCGATTCGCAGTCTGGATGAGTATCGAATTATTTATAACTTTCGTAAGCAAAAGCATGTAGGACAGGGAGACGGGGACAGTCAGGTCGGCGATGTACTGGGGCGCGATTCACAGTCACAGCCCGGCAAAGGGGAAAAAGCAGGCGATCAACCCGGTCAGGACACCGTGGAAGCAGAGGTCAATCTGGAGGATCTGGAGGACATCTTGTTTCAGGATATGGAGTTGCCACATCTGAAGCCAAAGAATAAGGAAGAGATCGAGGTTAAGTCCATCATCTTCAATGATATTCGTAAAAAGGGCATGATGTCCAACATCGATAAGAAACGTACACTTCTGGAGAACCTTCGGCGTAATGCAAGCAGAGGTAATCCCGGCATTCACAGCATAAGTCCTGATGATCTGCGCTACAAAACATGGGATGACATTCGAACGCCTCACTCCAATGCGGTCATTATTGCGATGATGGATACGTCAGGTTCGATGGGTTCTTTTGAGAAATACTGCGCCCGCAGCTTCTTCTTCTGGATGACCCGCTTTCTGCGCCGCCAATATGAGAAGGTGGAGATTGTCTTTCTTGCCCACCACACAGAGGCTAAAGAGGTCAGCGAGCATGATTTCTTCACTCGTGGCGAGAGTGGTGGAACCATCTGTTCCTCAGCTTATCAAAAAGCGATTGAGATTATCGACAGCCGTTACCCGCCAGCGCAGTACAATATTTATCCGTTTCACTTCTCCGATGGGGATAATCTCACCTCCGACAACGAACGTTGTGTGAAGCTAATCGGAGAACTGCTGAAACGGAGCAATATGTTTGGCTACGGCGAAGTAAATCAGTACAACCGCAGCAGCACGCTGATGTCAGCTTATCGTCATCTGAAGCACGAACAATTCATGCATTATGTCATTAAAGACAAAAAAGAAGTGTACCAGGCGCTAAAGACCTTCTTCAGTCAAAAGGGTGCTGGTCATTCATAAACATGCTTCAGTGAGGTACAATAGAAACGCCCTAATCAAGCCTGCTGAAAAAGATCAAAGACAAGTAGCGCTCCATAAAGTCATTAAGTTAGAAAAAAACGAGCAAAACTCCAATACACAGGAGCGTTGCTCGTTTTTTTTGTTTTTACTATTGAGATTTGATTCTTATACTTGAAAAGAAACCATAGATTGCTTAAGATCTGCTGCTAAGCCCTCTAGCTTTTGGGATAAGGCAACAAGCTCCTCACTAACAGTAAATTGCTGTGAAGACATAGAAGCTACCTCCTGCGTAGAAGCCGTCGTCTGCTGCACAATGGAACTGACACTCGCCATGGATTCACCTAATTGACGCTGAAACTCTATCAGTTCATGAATAGAAGCAGAGGATTCACTAAGGTGCCCCATGAAATGTTCCATTTCCTCTTTGACACTCGCAAAGATCGTTGACGACTCACGCACGGAAGAAATCTGTTCACGGAACTTTGGAGCGGTCTCATTGATATCTTTAACCGTGTTCTCAATGTGTAGACCAATTTCTTCCGTAATCTTGGAAACCGATTGGATCGACTCATTCGATTGGTTAGCAAGCTGTCTGATTTCATCAGCAATCACTATAAAACCTCTGCCTGCTGCACCAGCTCTTACCGCCTCTATAGNNGCAATCATAGGACTAAGAATACTACGAATTAAATGAGTACTCTCTCTTAGCTTATTGGAGTTCTCTTGTATTCGATTGAACATCTCCACCGTAGATTCACTCTGCTCTACTAGCAGCTTCATCAGCTCTGTCCCCTGATCACTAACCTCAATCACTCGCTCCGCCGAAGCGTCCATTACTGTATTTAGTTCAGTCACTCCATTCATCTTGCTGCCTATGATCTCGACATTGGAATGGCTTTTTTCTGCTTCGACAGCAAGGCTGGCTGCTCCAAGTGCAATCTCACCTGTAGCAGATGCTACCTCTCTGGCATGAAGTGAGGTTGTACCTGATGCTTTGACTAATTGTTCTGAAGTACCAAGCACTTCATCCGCTGACATTTCACTCTGGCTTGCAAGCAGAGAAATTTGCTCCATCATTTTGTTGAAGCTATGCCCAAGTCGGCCAATCTCATCCTTACCCTTAAAATTCGTTCGTACACGAAGATTTCCTTGCTCGCCATCTTCCATTAAGGTCGCCAGCTTACCCAGAGGNNACGCCCAACCAAACGAACAAGAACATAGCCAATTAACAAGGCTATCACGGCAGCTGCAAGCACCACAGAGAACGTAATATAAAGGAGCTTGTCCGCTGACTTCGTAAAATCACTGACTGGTTCATATCCCATAAGCGTCCACTTCGCAGTCGTTAAAGGTTGATAAACGACAAGCTGAGGACTTCCGTTCTCATCGGCTGCTGTAAATGAATGTTTCTTCTCTACATCTTGCTCATCTGATACTTTTATGTAAGAGGGTTGACCCAATTTAGCATGATCCGCACCATAAACTATGTTACCTTCTGTGCTTAAAATTCTAATCTCACCCGTAATTCCAATCTGAAGATTAGACAACATTTCGGTCATGGCCTTCCCTTTAACTTCAATCAGCATGTAATACTCTGCTTCAGGATGTACAAGATTGCGAAGCAATCTCCCCATAGTTAAAGAAGGCTCAATATAAGCATCAAAGAAGCCCTTCTCACGAACCGGAAACCACACTGGCTCTCCTTTAGCATCCGCAATTTGTTTCAGTCTTTCAGCAATACCTTCATCACTACGAAGGCCACTAATGCCAGTAGATTTATACGATTCCGTTTCTTCCAAGCTCTTAGATACCAGTCTGACGCCATACATCCGCTCATCTGATCCTTTAACTAAGTCTAGCTTTCTACGAATCCGGTCTTCTGCGGAAACTTTGGCTACCGTTGTAAGTTCTCCACTATTTATTTTTTCCAAATCACCTTTTAATGCGGAGTCGAGGGCAAATTGTCTCGAAAGTGCTTCATATTCATTTAGTACAAAATCCAGCTTGTCCGCCGCTTGAACTACAGATTGTGAGGAGGCCGAGGCAACCTCATCTGTAATGATATCTTTGGCAGCATAATATGAAGTCAATCCTAGTACAGAGGATAAAAGCACTATGGAGCTAAATAGAATAACGAACAATTTTATTCCAACGGATCTAAATTGTATAGTCCATAGCTTTTTCATTATGTTCACTCCCTATAATGGAATAAGGGTACAGCCTTCCATTTCTGTACAAAGGCTGTACCCTGTTCATTCTTTAGTATGAAGTAAATTCGTTTACCCTTTACTAGCTCCTGCGGTTAATCCATCTACAAGCAGACGTTGCAAGAATACAAACAAAATCATAATCGGAATGGAGATCAGAACAGCACCGGCAGAGAACAAGGTAAAGTTCGTGTTTTGGTTCGTATTAACCATATCCCACATTCCAACTGCGACGGTCCAGTTTTCCTTCGTCCGTAAAATAAGTCTGGCAAAAATGAAATCCACCCAAGGACCGACAAATTGAGTCAGTGCCATGTAAGTGATCATAGGGCGTGACAAGGGAAGAATAACTCGCATAAAGATCCCGAAATTGCTCGCCCCGTCTATTCGAGCCGCCTCATCCAAAGAACGAGGAATCGTGTCGAGGAAGCCTTTGGCGATAAAGGTTCCCCCCAGCGGTGCCCCGGCTGCATAAACGATAATCAAGGCAATATGCGTATCCAGCAAATTAAACTCCTTAAGGAGCATATAAATGGCAATCATACTCATAAAGCCAGGGAACATACCAAGGATCAGAACCGTAGATAACGCTGTTTTACGCGCTTTAAAACGGAATCTGGATACAGCATAACTGGTTAACAAGGTAAGAACTACACCGATAAGCATGGAGAATATAGCTATCTTCAATGTATTCGCATACCAAGTTCCAAACATATAGCTTGGTGACGTGAACAATTCTCTGTAGTGATCGAAGGTGAATTGCTCAGGGATAAACGATTTACTGTACAGGGATTTACCAGGCCGGAAGGAAGCAAATAGAATCCAGAGGGCCGGATAGAGGGCCGCTATNNGACAAAGCAATCAAGATGATGTAGCTACCACTTAAGCGAATATAGTTCGCGATCTTTCTGCTCATTGGATCATATCCTCCTCTTTGAATGATTTCGTCCGGCGGTAATTGTACAGGGAGAATGAAGCAACAATGATAAAGATAATAATCCCTATTGCCGAAGCCATGTTGTTTTTATTCTGATCAAGTGTTAATTTGTATAGCCAGGTTACTAGCAAGTCCGTGGAACCGGCATATTGATAATCACCATTTACAGGACTACCACCTGTTAATAGGAAGATCGCATTAAAATTGTTAATGTTACCTGCGAATTGCGTAATTAAAGTAGGCGCTGTGGAGAACAATACCATCGGTAACGTAACAATACGGAACTTCTGATAACCTGATGCTCCATCCACCTCAGCGGCTTCATACATATCCCGAGGGATTGTAGTCAGTACGCCCATAATAAGTAACATCGAGACTGGAATACCAACCCACATGTTAACAATAATTACGGTAACCTTAGCCCAGAATGGATCTGTCAGCCATGGTAATCCGCCCATTCCAAAATACCCAAGGTATTGGTTGATCGGACCGAATTGACCGTTAAATAAATTGCGCATGAGCAGCAAAGAGATTAACTGTGGTACTGCGTAAGGCACAATCAGAATAACTCTCCACATTCCTTTGAAACGAATACCTTTTTGGCTCACCAATAAGGCTACCAATAGTCCTCCGAAATATGTAGTAATCGTTGAAAGAACTGCCCATATAATCGTCCATGTTAATACACCATAAAAAGTGTGGCTCCATGTTTTGAGAACTAATAAATTTCGGAAGGTCTGAAATCCAACCCAGTCCACCAATTTAGCGGGTGGAAGATGATCAGGTGCGGAATAGTTCGTAAACGCTAGCAGGATCATGAAGATGATTGGCATGATCGTAAAGAATAGAACACCAATACCCGGCAAGACCAAGAACGTCTGAGCGAACTTATAATCCAGTATATAGCGAACACTTTGTTTAAAGGTGTTTGCCTGAAGACCGTTATCGCGTTTCTCTCCAGTCTTATAAGCATCTTTAATGTTCAAATACCAAGCGAGGATGATGATGATAAGCATTAGAATGGTAATCAAGCTTTGAATCAAAATATAGATCGAGTGATCCCCAGCTACCATCTTAGCGATGCCTTTTACTTTTACCAAACGGCTAGGGTTTTCTCCTAGTGTGACAAACCCCCATAAAGCAGTAGCAAGATTCTGAATAAAATAATAAACAGCGGCGGCTTCTACAACTAAAAACATGATTCCTTTGATGAATTGGCGGTTATATATTTGTCCCAATCCCATGAAAATCGTCGACAGTACTGCGGCCCTCGTGCGATGTCGCTGCATTTCGCTTCCGTTCTCCTCTCCGAGTGAAAATAAGAAGCTGCCCACCGCTAATCATGCGACGGGCAGCTTGATTCACTGTATGCTGTTAAGACTGTAAATTATGATCCTTATTGAGCTGCACCGTTATTCAAATCTTTGATTTGTTGTACGGCTTTGTCCATTGCAGCTTTTGGATCTGCATTCTTATCCCAAATTTCTGGAAGTGCTGCGTTTACAGGACTCCATACGTTACCCATTTCAGGAATGGAAGGCATAGGCTGGGAGCTCTTAGCTTGTGCTGCAAAAGCGGATACGAATGGATCATTTACAATTTGCGGATCAAGAAGCGCTTCGTTGTTTGTAGGAACAGAACCGATCGTTTTGTTCAGTAGCAATTGAGCATCTTTACTTGAAGCAAAATGAGCGTACAATTTAGCAGCATTCGGATATTGAGTAAACGAGTTAACTGCGAAAATTTTGATCNNTTTTGCCATTTACTGTAGGGATCGGTGCGATACCAAGGTTATCTCCAAGAGCTGCTTTGTATCCTCCAAGCTCCCAAGGACCTGTGATATCCATCGCTACATCACCTGAGTTGAACAAGCTGCGTTTGATATCACTATTGATATCACCGCTCTTAATTGGCAATGCTTCTTTCATTTTCGCGAATTCTTTAAGTCCTGCAACAGCTCCGTCATTAGCAAGTCCGATATCATTTTTATCTGTACCGTCCTTACCAAACAGATATCCACCATCGGAAGCGATAAACATGTAGTTGAAGTACAGGTTTCCTACTTCCCACATAATTCCGTATCTGTTCTTGGATTTATCTGTGAATGTTTTGCTGAATGCAAGAACATCGTCGAAAGACTTAGGTGCTTCTTTAACGAGTGATTTATTGTAGAACAATGCATAAGTTTCTGCTGCTCTTGGGTAGCCATACAATTCGCCTTCGTACGAAGATCCGATAATCGAAGCTTCAGTATTGCTAGCTTTTGTTTCTTCACCGAAGACGTCATTAGGAAGAACCAAGCTCGCACTTGCCGCTTTACCTAAGTTGTCGTGAGGGATAAGAACAACGTCTGCTGCTAATCCTGAAGGACCATCTTGCGTAAGTTTAGTTACTTGATCTGGTGGTGCCAACTCTTCAATCTTGACTGGAACGTTATATTTCGCTGTGAACTGCTTAGCAATTTCATCTGCGAATGGTCTTTCTTCCTTACTTTCCCATACAACTAGAGTCGCTCCATCTTCAGGTACAATCTCTTCTGTTGCTGCTGCATTTGTGGTCTCTGGCGCAGCAGTCTCTGTAGTGTTGTTAGCAGCATTAGTAGCTTTTGCTGCATTGTTCCCCCCGGCATTCCCATTGTTGTTCGAACCACAAGCTGTAACGGACAGTGCCATAGAGACAGCAGCGGTGATAACCATCACTTTTTTCAACTTCATTACTTTAACCCCTCCCAATTTTAAAAAAGCATAAGATGATAAAATAGTAGAGCCAGAAATTTGCGCAAACGATTTCAGAAAAGCTAAAAAAAAAGTTATTCTTTTAGCTCGCTCCTTCTAGAGCTGCATTTCGCAGTGCAAGAAAGCGCTTCATTCATGAATACATCATACAACAGTATCGTTTGTTTTTAAAAACGTTTGCACATACCATATTTGACCATTTTCCATTAATTGATAAACATTATAGGCCTTTATCTCCGTTTTTCACATGATATCTTTTAATTAATCGGTTATTCATGTGTTTAAAAATGGAATTGCTATTTTATTTGCCCCTGATATGCCACAAATTCACTTTTCCAATAGATTTACAATTATCGGGCAGTAGAAACGCTCATATACTCAAGTGAAAATTTGTGCAATGGTTTGAACAAGAGTATTGAAAGCCCTTTTATTCCATGCTATAATCCAAATCGTTAAGAGGCTACCCAACATGAATCATTGCATCTATTGTCTGCCTCCTGTTCTATATAACTAAAAGGCAATGTTACTTATGAAAGGTACAACCTCGGACAAGCTACTTCGCGGCGGTTGTGCCTCTTTGTTATGTGCAAGTTTGCCTCA
>DOJM01000484.1:455-3065 GCA_003529225.1 Paenibacillus sp. | reverse complement strand
TCACAAAACTTAAGCGTATGCTTTTGAGGTAGTTTTGCCGAAGCTGGTCTTACAAAACTTTAGGAGGACTTATCATGTTACTGGAAGCTGTGTACCATCGCCCGCGGTTAAATTGGTCTTATGCCTATAATGAGAGTACGATTCACTTGCGTCTCCGCGCTAAAAAAGGGGATTTAACAGAAGTATTTGCTTTTGCAGGGGATAAGTACACTTGGGATACCACAAAAGAACTAATTCCCATGACCCTCTTCACCTCTGACGCTATGTTCGATTATTGGGAATGTGCCTCAGTTCCTATCTATCGCCGATTGAAATACGGATTCTTACTGCAAAAGGATAACGAGAAAGTTTGGATGACCGAAAATGATTTTCAAACGAACCGGCCAGAAAATCCNNTTGGGTAAAGGACGCTGTTTTCTATCAGATCTTCCCTGAACGCTTTGCAAATGGCGACCCTAGTCTTGATCCAAAAGATGTTCAGCCATGGGGAGCAGAGCCAACACCAACCAACTTTTTTGGCGGCGACCTGCAAGGGGTTATCGATCATCTGGATCACCTTAACGAGCTTGGCATCAATGCTATTTATTTCACACCACTCTTCACTGCAACTACTAATCATAAATACGATACAGAAGATTACATGAAAGTTGATCCGCATTTCGGGGATATTGCAACGTTAAAAAAACTCGTCGACCTCTGCCATAAACGTGGAATTCGTGTTCTGTTAGACGCTGTATTCAATCACTCCGGTGGAACCTTCGCTCCATTTTTAGATGTTCAGGAAAATGGAGAAGACTCCATTTACAAAGACTGGTTCCATATTCGTGAGTTTCCGCTTCAGGTTGTCAAAGGCATTCCTACTTATGATACTTTTGCCTTTGAACCACATATGCCAAAGCTTAATACCGAGAATCCTGAAGTTAAAGAGTACTTACTAAAGGTCGCTGAATTCTGGATTACAGAAGTTGGAATCGATGGTTGGCGCCTTGACGTCGCCAATGAAGTAGATCATGATTTCTGGCGTGAATTCCGCAAGGTGGTAAAACGCGCTAATCCTGAGGCCTACATCCTTGGAGAAATCTGGCATGAATCTGCTCCGTGGCTGGAGGGTGATAAATTCGATGCTGTCATGAACTATCCGTTCACTGATGCCGTTTTAGACTTTTTTGTTCATGGTAACCTTGATGCAGAGGGGTTTGCTAACTCTATTGGTAGACAGTTATCGCGCTACCCACTGCAAGCAAGTGAAGTTGCCTTCAATCTGTTAGATAGTCATGACACTCCTCGCTTGCTCACGCTGGCTGCGGGGGACAAAAATAAAATGCGGTTAGCTGCACTATTCCAGTTCACCTTTATGGGTACTCCTTGTATCTATTATGGCGACGAGTTCGGAATGGACGGTGAGGGTGACCCAGGTTGTCGTAAATGCATGGAATGGAACCCTGAGAAGCAGGATCTTGATCTGTTCGAATTCTACCGTCAGCTCATTCAAATACGCAATGAGCAACCTGCACTTCGTACGGGAACATTTACTTTCTTGGAGGCAGGTCGACAAGGCAGTAAGATAGCCTATGAGCGCCGATTGGATCTTGAGACTATAGTTGTACTGATCAACAGCGAAGAGACCGCTCAGACGTTCCGTATTGACGTAGACGAGCGTAATTGGGAGAACTTGTTCACAGCCGATACAGTGCGTGCTGAGCGTGGCAAGCTGAACGTGAAGATGCCTGCTTATGGTTTCGCTATACTTAAAGCAATCAACTAGATTTAAATGCCTTTGGCCGTATAAAACATAACAAAACAGGGTACCTCACTAGCTATGATAGCTGTGGGATACCCTGTTTTATATTTGAGCTTACTTGCTTAGAAGCGTATAAATAACTTGTGCGCTTTCGGCGCGGGTCATCCACCCTTTTGGAGCAAATTGATTGTTTTCTCTGCCTTGCAGAAGCCCTAGACCTGCTGCTGTCTTCACGTAGATATCTGCCCACTTGCTAATGCTAGATGCATCTGCAAATGTCGTGACACCCACTGCTGGCTCGATCTTCTTACCAGACTTCACTTCAAGCGCACGGATCACCATGATAGCCATTTCCTCACGGGTAATGGAAGCATTCGGCGCAAAAGTATCATTGCTTCGACCACTAACAATGCCCAGCTTAGAAGCTGTTGCTACCTATGATGAATACCATGCATCTGGCTTGATATCAGTAAATGGAACCGGCCCTTCCGCATTTAAACCAAGTGCACGAACCATTAATGCGATAAATTCTGCACGACTAACATTGCTCTTCGGATTAAATTCGGTTGTTGTAACGCCTGAAATAATTTGTTTTGCGGCAAGAGACTGAATGGCATGGAATGCCCAATAAGTAGTTGGAACATCCTTAAATGACTTCACAATCTCAAGTACAGCATACTTACTAAAGTGCGTGACCTGTGCAGATATCACATCTCCATTCAGCTGTCCACCTACATACTGAAGCTCGCCATTATCGCCTAAATAGTAGATCCCCAATAGATCTTTATTCGATTGAACTTTAATCTTAAACGATATCGTAATTGGCTCATCGAACTTCTTAACTACAATCCGGGTACCATCCTTCTTCA
>DOJM01000484.1:0-338 GCA_003529225.1 Paenibacillus sp. | reverse complement strand
TAACAGTTTGTTAGGGATTGTAACTAAAAGATCCCCCACTTTTACTACTAGATCATTAGATCCCAATGTTTTTGCTGCTTGCAACGGTAACAGCACCGCTGTCTTACCTGCAGCAATAACAATCTCCACCTTACCCTCTTTCACGTTCTTTAAGCTATCCTCACTGACAACTTGGGCATTGGAAGGAGTTGTTGGGCTAACAACAATTGGTCCATACGTTGTTTCTGGCGATGGTGTTACTGTTGGTGTTGCTTCTGGTGTCACCGTTGGTGTCGGTGTTGCTTCAGGCGACACTGTTGGTGTTGGTGTTGCTTCTGGTGTCTTCGTTGGTGTTGGTG
>DOJM01000030.1 GCA_003529225.1 Paenibacillus sp. | reverse complement strand
CAGTATGGATATTCGCTCGTTCAATTGTTGGAGGAATCCAGCATCACCATCGATCAAAGCACCCTATATCCATTACTTCGCCGATTAGAGAAACAGGAATTAGTAACGAGCAGCTGGGACACATCCGAGAGCAGACCCCGTAAGTATTATGTTCTAAGTGACTATGGCGTAGAAATTTTTTTACAGCTAAAGGAAGAATGGCTTAAGAATTCGAAAGAACTCTACGGCCTATTACAAGGGGAGGATGACCATGAAGCTGATTGAGATTTACATTCATGAAGTGACTCGGAGGTTACCGGAACAAAATCGGGAGGATATCGCTTTAGAATTACGATCAACCATCGAGGATATGTTACCGGATGATTATGACGAAAAAGAGGTAAAAGCCGTCCTTGCAAAATTGGGAAATCCCGCTATTTTAGCTAGTGAGTATCGCGATCAGCCCATGTATCTCATCGGCCCACGTTATTTCGATTTATATGTTACGTTATTAAAAATAGTTATACCGATCGCTGTAGTTGTTTCTTTAATCGCTCTGGTTGCTGATTACTTGATTGGCTATAGCGGCGATAAAACAGTTGCGGATATTGTTACTACAGTTATAAGTACAGGAATTGGAACCTTCCTTGAAGTAGGAATCCAAGTCTTTTTTTGGATAACTGTTGTGTTCGCTATTATCGAACGTGCGGATAAAGGAAAGGAAGGTCATCCACTTACTACAAAATTAAGGAAATGGACTCCTGATGATTTGAAGGATATCGCGCTTGTCCATAAGAAAAAAGCAATTACAAGCTTCGAAGTGTTCGGAAGTTTACTGTGGACTGCCATTTGGGCTACTGTTTATTTTAATGCTGAACACCTGATTAGAGTTTATAGAGGGGGTGAAGGCGCACATAATTTCGTAGCCCCAGTTTTTAATCAGCATGTGTTACTTGATTATTGGCCTATTATTTTTATTGTGATCGGATTAGAAGTCGCATTAACTATATATAAATTAATCAAGAGACAATGGACTAGAGAATTAGCATTATGTAATACGGGCCTCGAGCTTTTAGTGCTTATTGTATTCGCTATTATCCTAATAAATCCAAATGTATTTAACCAAGAATTCATTAACTACATGTCTAATTTATTAACCACTACAGTTAATCAATTTGAAACAGGGTTAGTTGGTGGCGGAATTGCCTTATTGATTATTGTTGCGGCTATCAATATATACGAAGGCTTCCGCAAGGCCAGAATTTAATATTTTCAGTAAAAATGAAACAGATCCTAAGGTCAAGGGCCCTAGGATCTGTTCTCGTGAGAGATCATATAAATTAATAACAATTATGCAAAAAGCTCCAGCTCAATAACCGTATCTATCTCGTCGGGAAGCTTAGCCCCTTTTAATGTAATAAACGCTCCACCGTCAACATCCGAATATTCCTCAGCCATCCACGGCACCTCCACCTTTAGCTCAGTGCCATCACGTAGTAATCTAGCTTTTTTAATCTTCCCTTTCAAGCCTAGGAAATAGATCGGGCCAATTCCACGGTCGTAGACGTGCGCATACAACTTGTTACCCTTTTGCGTATAACGTCCCCACTCTGGCTTAGGCAGCGAAGACTTCCCGCATCCATAAATACTATCGCCATTAAGGCGCATCCATTCCCCAACTTCGTCAAGGATAACCAATGATTCCCTTGTCATTTCACCCTTAGCATCTGGTCCAACATTAAGGAGGAGGTTGCCATTCTTACTGATACATTCGACCATTGAGCGAATGACCTGCTGGGTTGATTTATAATTTTTATCTTCGGAATGGTAACCCCAGTTATCGTTAAGCGTAATGCATGCTTCCCATGGTATGGAATGACCATTCACGTCAACAATGCCACCGGGAGGAATGATCTGCTCTGGAGAAAAGAAATCTCCAGCATATTCTTCTGGCTCGGCCGCGCGGATATTCCCACCCAAACGATTGTCGATAATAATATCCGGCTGGATAGAGCGAATCATACGGATTAGCTCCGTTGCTTTCCATTTCTCTCCGGTCATATTGTCGTAAGAGAAGTCAAACCACATGATGTCGATTTTGCCGTAATTCGTCAACAGTTCCTTCACTTGTCCATGCATATACTCCAAGTATCGATCAAAATCAATCGGCTTGTCTTTAGCCGCTTCATTGTCCCGATCCGGATGCGCTTTATCACCATATCCAGGGTAATCATCATGATGCCAATCAATAATAGAGTAATAAAGACCAACAGCAATGCCTTCCGCCCGGAAAGCGTCTACATATTCTCGCACGAGATCACGTCCAGCAGGCGTGTTAGTCGCTTTAAAATCTGTTAACTTGCTATCAAACAAGCAGAATCCGTCGTGGTGCTTGGTCGTAAGAACCGCATACTTCTGGCCCGCTGCCTTTGCTGCGCTAGCCCACTTCTTCGGGTCATATCGAGATGCGTCAAATTCATCGAAATACGTCATATATTGCTCTCTACTCATTCGCTCGTTCCCACGTATCCACTCACCTCGTGCTGGAATGGAATATAATCCCCAATGAATGAACATACCGAATCTATCCTGCAAGAACCATTTCGTTCTTTCTTCTCTTGTACCCATCTCTTCAGCTCCTCCGTTTTCGATAGCTTTGATAAATAGTGCAGATAGTCTAGACGGTATGAAATAATGCCGCAGCGCCTATAAGACCTACATCATCCTTCAGACCTGCTGATTCAATAGTATAAGTTCCTTTATACGGCTTCATGACAAGTTCCTCTGTTTTCTCTCTCAGCGCCGGAAACAGTAGTTCACCAGCTTTGCTTACGCCTCCACCAATGACAATACGATCAGGATT
>DOJM01000029.1:3463-7513 GCA_003529225.1 Paenibacillus sp. | reverse complement strand
CTTTGGGCTTGTTTAACGGCGTCATGCGCACTCTTCCCCGGCCGAAAGCCGTAGCTGTACCAAGAGAATTGTGCGTCAAAGATCGGGTTCATGACTTGTAGAAGGGCTTGCTGGAGAAAACGGTCCATTACGGTCGGAATGCCTAGCAGCCGTACACCGCCTCCGGGTTTGGGGATTTCCACCCGTTTGACTGGCGCAGGTCTATAGGCACCCGCTAGGAGTTCGGCTTTCGCAGATTCCCAGTGTGTTTTCAAGTAAGCTTGTAGATTCGCTACCGTTACATTGTCCACACCGGGCGCTCCTCCGTTTTGCACCACTCGTTTGTACGCGAGTCGTAGGTTATCTCCTTCGAGCATTCGCTCCAGCAAGTTGTTCTGGTCTTCGCGAGAGGAAGGGGCGACTTGTGCCGACGAAGAACTCGGCGCTCCGGCATACCCTGGCGGCTTCACCGCTTCTCTTTGCCGCAAGCTCTCTTGCGAGATATTCTGCTGTCGTTGCTCTTCATACGAACGCATCGTTTTCCTCTCTCCTTTCGGTTCAGCCCTTCCGCAAGCTGTTGCAACAGCTTACGTACTATGGCCTCTGCTGACTCCTGCCGGTTCAGCGCAGCCTCTCGGCTACGGTTACAAGTTTTTTTTCCTTGCGTATCCAGCAGGCCTCCCCAGATAAGAACGTCATCTTTCCGCCCGCGACCACTGGAGTATACCGTGCCAGTCCTTGGCGGCTTTGGATTTCGTCATGTTTAGGTGACTCATCCGACTGACACAGCCTCAAATCCAGTTCGTGTACCTTGGCCCGTGCTTTTGCCTCCGGCTTCCTTCAGATTCCACCTCACGGTGGACACCCTTGCCCTTGGCTAACGGTAGGCGCTCGCCAGCCCCCGTTCGGGACTTTCACCCTAAAGATGACGCCCATGCTGGGCGTACCACCAAAAAAAGATTCATGCCGAAAATGGCATGAATCTTTTTTTGTACTAAATTTTATTAATCTCGTGTTCAACCAAATGTCCATCTTCTAGATGCAGCACGCGGTCACACCATTCGAGCATCCGTTCATCATGAGTAACCATTACGGCAGCTTTACCCTCATTCTTTACTTCGTCAGCAATCATTTGCACGACTTCTCTACCTCGTTTGTAATCCAAACTTGCTGTTGGTTCATCCGCAAACAAGATTGCTGGTTTATTCATCCATGCTCTTGCGATGGCTACGCGTTGCTTTTCTCCGCCTGATAGCTGCTCAGGATAATGACTCCGACGTTTCCAAATATCCAGACGTTTCATCAAATCAGTTGCCCGTTCTTTCGCTTCTTTAGAACTCATCTTCCCCTGTTTAGCTACATAGAGAAGCTGCTCTTCTACCTTCAAGTAGGGCAATAGCTGTGCGCTTTGGAACATAAAGCCTATCTTCTCTAATCTTAGCTCGGTCAGCTCACTTTTACTTTTATCTGTAAGAGATTCTCCGTCTATGAAAATCTCACCACTAGTTGGCGTAAGAAGCGCACCCGCTGCCGACAGGAATGTACTCTTCCCTGTTCCCGAAGGTCCAAGGACAGCCACGAATTCTCCTTCATTAACTATAAGATTCAAATTATTCAGAACAGATACCGTTGTATCACCGTCTCCGTAGGTCTTAGTCACTTGCTTCATCAATAATTTCGCACTCATGCTCCAGCCCTCCCAATTGCTTCTAATGCATCTACTTTAGCCACTTTAGCGACAGAAATAAGTGATCCTAAAAGAGACATCCCAACGAACAAACCGCTGGTTAATAGAATCGTAGAAGGTTCCAGTTGGAATGGCATAGTGTCTGGTAATACCTGATTCATTCCAAAGGTTAGTAGCAAGCTAATGCTAAGACTTGCAATGGCCAATATCATTACCTGCCCTACTACGCTCCAAGCCAAGTAAGACATTTTTGTACCCATGGCTTTCAGAATGCCAAACTGGCTTGTTTTCTGAATTGTAATGACATAGAAGAATACTGCAAGTACAAACCCAGCGATTACGAACAAGAAGGCAATCATCATAAGCAGTGAACCTTGTTCTGACGAATAACCCGGAATATTGGAGATCGCTTCTTTTTGTGTAATAACTTCCACATTTTTCGTATTAGCAGAGATCTTATCCACTTGCCCAGCATTTGCATTCAGTGCTATTGCATTAAAAGGAACTCCTGATGTAGCCTCGCTACCTTGATTAACGCCTTGTCTCATTTCCTGCCAATCTTTATTGTTAATATAGACTACTGGGGTATGACTGTATGAGCTATTCTCAACATATCCTGTAACTTTAAATTCCTTCCCAGTTGCCTGATCTTGGATCGTACTACCAATTTTAATGCCAGATTGCTCCAAGTCACGATCAACGATTACACTTCCCTGCGTGTCATTCGTAATCTTGTCACCTTCAACCACTTTTGGAGCAAGCAAGCCGTCCATATCTACTGCAAAAAAAGTTACGTCTGCTTTGGTATCCGCATCTTTNNTCACTGTACTCATTTGTAGAGCGAGTGAGGAGGCATTATTATCTCCTATTACTGCTCGTACACTATTGAGCTCCGTATCCGTTAACTGAGAACGTCTAAACGTCTGATCCGCATCCTTCTGCACCACGTAATAGTTTGCCGGCATATTCTCTATTGCTGAGATATTAGCATACGCTAATCCTCTGGCCAGCCCCGTTACGAAAAGTACAAGAAAGGAAACCAATAACATGATTACCATTATTAACAGGTATCTGGCTTTAGAATGTCGCATTTCTCTTAAGGCTAGAAACATATTACCACTCCTTCTAATCTGTATAGTCACAGTTTAGAAGATGAAAATGAACGGAGTATGAATAACGAGTTACAAAAGCGGAAGAGTTACAGTAAAGGTCGTGCCTTTGCCAACTGTACTGGATACTTCTATGGTTCCGTTATGTGTCTCTACAATTTTTTGCGTAATCGCTAGTCCAAGACCGCTACTATGAGTTTCTCGTGTACGTGCCCGGTCGACTTTATAAAAACGGTCAAAGATGAGTGGTAATTCCTCAGCAGGAATACCTTCCCCAGTATCCGAAAAGGTTACTATACAGTTCCCTTCGTCAAGCTTTGCGGAAATCATAATGGATCCCTCAGCAGGTGTATATTTGATAGCATTAGTAATGAGGTTCATCCACACCTGATACAACAGATTGGAATCGCCATGTACGCTAATGTCCGCAAGACTTAAGCGAACCGCTAATTGCTTCTCTGTTAATCTCCACTCCATGATTTGTACAACCTGCCGGAGCTGTGCACGCAAATCTACAGGTTTCTTCTGCAAGGAATCCGGATCATAATCGAGGGAAGATAACGTTAGCAGTTGTTTACTAAGCATCGATAGACGATGGCTTTCTTGATCAATAATATTGAGGTACTCTATCCGTTCATCCTCTGGTAACGCAGAATCTTTAAGGGTTTGGGCAAATCCCTGAATAGAAGTTAATGGCGATTCGATTTCATGCGATACATTCGCAACAAACTCTTGACGCGCACGATTGGTCCGTTCCAGCTCACGACTCATAATCATAAAGTGTGAGGCTAACTGGCCAATCTCATCCCGCCGCCAAGTATTTAATTTAATATCATATCTACCTTTTGAAATCCGTTTAGTTGCCGTTGTCAAACGTGTAATGGGTCTGACCACATGCAGTACGCTGATCATGACGAATCCTAGACTGAATAACACGGTAAAACCAATGATGACAGCAAAAAACACGCGCAGTTCACCGAACTGAACCTCTGCATCCGGCCGCATGAATAACGCAAAAGTCTCATTATTGACTTCAATAGGTACGCCTATCGTATTGCGTAATTGATTATCAAAAAAACCTGTAATAAATGCGCTGTCAGGAAACTCAGCAACACCGTGATACACTTGTCCATTCAGGACCTTCTCTAATTGTTGTGGAACTAAATCCTCTTTCCGAAATGGCTTGCCGTAAAACCGGGATTGACCTTCTGTATCGGTTAAATAAATCTTATATCCCAGTACAGCTACACTTCGCAGGTAATCCTCCATAGATTC
>DOJM01000029.1:361-3439 GCA_003529225.1 Paenibacillus sp. | reverse complement strand
AGGTAAGCTTCGCATCGTTCTGCGATTTAATCTGAGCTTGGTAATAAATATTAGACACTAAGAAGCCAAGAAGGCTGCTCACCACAATGGCCGAGCAAAAGAGAATGCACATTCTCACATACAAAGACTTCACGAGCTCACCATCTCCAATTTATATCCAATTCCCCGTACCGTCCGAATCACAAAGTCATTCTGATAATCCAAAAACCGTTGACGCAATCGTTTGATATGAACATCCACCGTGCGTTCATCACCTTCATAATCCATTCCCCACACTAGTTCAATCAGCTCACTGCGTGAATACAGCCTTCCTGGATATTGTGCAAGTTGTGCGAGCAGTTCAAATTCCTTTACCGGTAACAGTAGTACTTCATCACCATCAGTAATCTCATAATTTTTACGATCAATAACTAGTGAATTTAAACGAATCCGATCATCCGAAGCGATGGAATAACGCCGAAATAAAGCTTTGATCCGAAACAACAATTCTTCCGGCTCAAAAGGTTTCGTAACATAATCATCTGTCCCCCGCAAATAGCCTTGTTCTTTATCACTTAGCTGTTGCCGGGCTGTTAACAAAATGATCGGTATGTCATACGTTTCTCTTATATGCTGGCATAGCTCCAACCCATCCACATGTGGCATCATCACATCCACAACGGCTAAATCCACAATACTTTCTTTCAGTTTATGTATCGCGTCCCGGCCATCGCTGGCCTCCATTACCTGATAACTTTCTCTGGTCAATACATGCTTTAATAATGTACGAATATTACTGTCATCATCTGCTACTAAAATCTTTTTCATCGTTTACACTCCCTGAATAACGGATGAACCCATAGTATCAACTTTAAAGGGTTAGAACAACTAAAGAACCGAAAGAGACCATTTTGGGCATTCGTACATATACTACTCTAATAATAACGAACGAATCAGGAGGTATTAAGAAATATGTATTGGACACCCTTATCTCAGAATAGATCTGATTTCAAACCTATATGGGCAACCTCTCTTCCACAAGCATTAAATTTAATTAAAGAAGCTGTGCAAGGTGAACGAAATGATGAGCTTTTCTATGATGAAATTATCAAACTAGCCCCAAATTCCGTGCAAGCCTCCATCATCACCTCAATAANNCAACTTCATGTTCCGCGGGATGTTCAAAGAAATTACGGGTCAAGATATCACTGGGATTAGTAGTGAGCAATATCAACGGATCAGTTCCTATGAAGAAGGATTAGAAAAAGCACTCCAAGGTGAACTGGCTGCAGTCGAAAAGTATCGTAAAATATGGTTTGGTCTGCCTGTTGGAATATATCGCGATACTGTATATGGGATTATATTAGATGAATTAAAACATGCCAGTAAATATAATTATTTACTTACTTTAGATCGAACCACTATATAGTAGAATTAATCAAGATCATTACTTAAACCTGAAGGAAAGTGATTATGCTTTCCTTCAGAGAGGTAACAGGCCGTCCCATTAGTCTCTCCATATCTTTTGAAGTAGAAGCTGTATCTATCTTCCCGAGGAATGAATAAATCCAGTGCTGAATGCTTGAATCCTGCCGATGAACGATTCTTTTTCCTGCAAGCTCTGATAATACCTCCGCAAGTTCGCTGAAATCCCAAGCGTGTGGTGCGGATAATTCATAAATCTGATTAAGATGACCTGTAGTTGTTAGCACGACCGCCGTAGCTAAAGCGAGATCCTTTCGTGTCACCGAATTAAATAACCACTTCCCAGGATAGGTGATTAACTCACCGCTTTGGATCGCCTCTTTCAGACCTAATACATCTATAAAATCCATATACAAAGCGTTGCGTAGAAATGTATAGTCAATACCTGATTTAAGAATCATCTGCTCTGTAAGTAAGTGAACATGATTAGCTGGAATTTGTCCTTTAGGTGGAAATGCAAAGCTTGTATACAGTAAATGCTTCACCCCTGCCTTTAATGCTGCATGAACAACCTCAGAATGTTGATTTAATCTTACGTTATCATCGGGATGTGAACTAGAGATGAATAATAGCTCTGCTACACCTGTAAAAGCTTGAATTAGGGTATTAGGCTGATCATAATCGCCAAAGCGAATCTCAACCCGTTTTTCCAAAAGATCATTTGCTTTCTCTGGGTCACGAACACATGCGATAATTTCACCAGCCGGCACAAAATGAAGAAGATTGTCTATAATCAGACTTCCTAATTGACCAGTAGCCCCAGTAACCATAATTGACATACCACTCCAACCTTTCTGTTCCTTGTTTTCGAGACCGCAACATTATTTATAGCTACCCATTGCTAAGCTTTTCTAATAAAACGATGAGTTGCCGAAGCTCTTGTTCATCCAGGCCCTGCATACGTTCTGCGACCGCTTGACGATTTCCGGGAAGATGTTCCAGAAGTAATCGCTGTCCTTCACCCGTGATCGAAATAATGCTTTTTCTACCATCCTGAGTATGGTTCGAACGGGTAATCCAACCATCTTTCTCTAGGGGTATCAGCAACAGACTAATATTAGCTTTGGTAACACCGATATTGTGAGCCAGTGTAGAAGGTAAAATCGTTCCGCCCTGTTTAGTTATTTCTACCAAGATACGAACTCTTGCGCCATTTAATCCTTTAGACAGCCAGTATTTATCAGAGACAGAAACTAAGCTTGCAGTAGTATCAACTAAAGTGAAAAATGCCTGAGTATGTAAAGGCTGATTCAATACGAACGGTTGTAAANNTAACTATTTTAAACCATACTACAAGCTTTACTAATTGTCAAAAAAAAGAAACTGCCTCAACTCGCAGAAAAATTCTACGGATTCGGGCAGCCTCATATCATTAAAGACTTCTTTTAGATTAACACCGTCTTTGTAGACACGGCTTCTTCACTGTATTGTTTAGTCCCTTCTAACACCACTTCAAGCTTAATGATCTCCGAACGGCTGGCTAAACGGATTGGAGGTCCCCAGGTCCCATAACCAGAGGAAACAACGACATGCAATTTATCCTTGCGGAGGTAGCCCCAGTCCAGTTCGAACAACCGCTTGGTGATCCAGTGATTAGGAGCAATCTGTCCACGG
>DOJM01000029.1:0-215 GCA_003529225.1 Paenibacillus sp. | reverse complement strand
CTTTAATCGAACCACCGTAATATTCGTGATTCCCCAGTACCGCGTAGACACCATGGCGTGCTTTTAGCTGCTTCAGCTGTTCACTCATACTATTGCGAATAAAAGGCTCAATACTATCGTCAAGTACATCCCCAGCCAGCAAAATCACATCAGGCTTCATAGCGTTCATTTGTGCCACCATTTTTTTGAGATGCCGATTGCCGACGATATTTCCT
>DOJM01000028.1:4936-5233 GCA_003529225.1 Paenibacillus sp. | reverse complement strand
GTACTCTGAGCAATATTACCTACTCCGAGTTCAGGCAGTACATCCGAGATATAATCCAAAAACATCCGGTTCGGTGCAAAAATAATCATTTTTTCTGCAGAGACCTGATCCTTGTATTGATACAGCAAAAAGGCTAATCGGTGTAGCGCAACTGTAGTTTTACCACTTCCCGCTACGCCCTGTATGATCAATGCTGTATTTTTGGCGGCACGGATAATCTTGTCCTGCTCCTCTTGGATGGTCGCTACGATATCACGGAGACGATTATCTTTGTTCTCACCCAGGCGATAGACGAGA
>DOJM01000028.1:270-4891 GCA_003529225.1 Paenibacillus sp. | reverse complement strand
CGGTGCGCGCCAGTCGATGACTAGCGGACGGTCGCTTACCTGCTCGCGGTCTACGCCGATTTTGCCTATATAGAGTGCCTTCCGCTGCTTCTCATCATTGCCCTGAAAATCAAGCCGTCCGAAATATGGCTCCTGCCGAAGCTTGGCAAGATCTTTGCGCTTCTGTTCACGGTTCGCTTCTAACACCTGTTCCGTATAATCGTGTCCCGTATACACCGGAGTCCTGTTAAGCTTCTCCAGTAAGGTGTCAATCTCAGTAAGCGCTTGATTCAGCCTGTCTTCTTCCTCTTGATAGGCACTTTGAAAGTTGTCTTCCAATTTCAGTTACCTCCTAAAAGTTTATCGAGCTTAAATTTTCATTCTCCTCATTCCCTCTTCTCACGCAAAAAGGATACCCATTGTAGCATAATCAGCACTAAAATACCAAATCTTTCTAGCAGACATACGACTACAGCACAGCTTGCAAAATAAAGTTAGCTACAAATAAGCCCGCAATCCCATACAGCGCAGGAGGTACTTCTTTGCCCTTGCCCACCGCAAGCTTCACGATCGGATAAGTAATAAATCCAAAAGCCATACCATCTACGATGCTATAGGTAAATGGAATCATGACCATGATAAGAAAAGAAGGAAAGAGCTCTGTTAAATCTCCCAAGTCCATTTCACGCACATTCTGTACCATAAGCCCACCGATTACAATCAAGATCGGAGCGATAGCACTGTCTGGAATGTAGGAGAGCAGAGGGAGGAACAAAAATGTCGCCCCGAACAGCAGCCCTGCCACGAGTGAGGTCAGTCCCGAACGTCCACCTGCAGCAATACCTGCATTAGATTCCGCAGCGGCTACTACAGGACTGCTTCCGAAGAGACCTGCAGCGATATTCGCAATAGAGAGCGCTCGTAAGCTACTCTTGAAGCGCTCAGGACGCCCTGCCATCATAGTCTGTGAGGCGACTAGCCCAATATTTTCAAATACAACAATTAAGAGCAGTAAGAACACAGCAATCCAGAACACAAGGCTCACTATGCCGCTCCAGTCCATTCCCAGAAATAAGCTTTCATAACCCGTAAATACATGACCTGATGCCTGCTTCTCAGGCGCGTGAGCCGCTCCCAGCAAGTAGGCTAGACCTGTACCAACCAGCATACTGATAAGCAAACCACCGTTGGTCCCGCGGATAAACAGTACTAAAGCGAGTAACAAAGTTACACAGGAAGTGATAACTGCTGGATCGCTAAAATGTCCTATAGCAACAAACGTGGTCTGATGTGCAATCACAATCCCNNCCTATAAAGGTCAGAAAAAGCCCTATCCCGACTGTAATTGCATGCTGTAGGTTTTGAGGAATCGCCTCACTTAGAATACGATAGAGCGATGTGAAGGCCACGATAGCAAATAACACACCGGTTATTACGACTACAGTAAGCGCCTCTCTCCAACCTAAATTCATAGAATGTACAAGTGTGTATGTGAAAAATGCGTTTATCCCCATCCCTGGTACCACGATGATTGGTGTCTTCCCACCGAAGGCCATCAGTAGACAGCCTGTAATGGCAGTCAATAGTGTAGCCACCATTGCTGGTCTAAGCGGCATACCCGCGTCATGAAGAATGGTCGCATTCACCATCACAATGTATACCGAGGCAAAATACGAGAGGATTCCTGCAGCCCACTCCCGTTTCCAGTCATTCTCAGGTGCAAGCCCTACACTATTTCGCCAAAAATTTGATTTCATGTACAAAAACCTCCACTGATATTAAGTTCCGCAGGCGGATATTACCCGGATAATAAGGCTTATAATCAACGGTTCATCCCGGTTCAACTATTATGCCTATTTGTGGTCTGCATCTTGCAGACCCGCCGGTTAACCACAACAAAAGGGCGTACGCAACTGGATTTCAGCTGGTCGCCCTTTTGGTCCATTTTACTACTAATATCGGNNCGCCTCCAGCCTCAAGCAAATCACGCACGGCAACACTGACCATGATCAGGCCTGCTACCGGCGGAACGAAGGCGTTACTAGCTGGTGGTTGTTTCGCTTTACGTCGATCCGGCGCATTCTCCGGAACGATCTTATCCGTAACATCCTGACGTGGCTTCATTGGCGGCTCCGTAGAGAAGACCACCTTCACGCCTTTCTTAATTCCTTCCTTACGCAGCTTCTGACGAATGACACGCGCAATAGGGTCATAAGTTGTCTTGGAAATGTCCGCTACCTGGAATCTTGTAGGATCCATTTTATTGGCAGCGCCCATGCTTGAGATCATAGGAATTCCACGGGACAGACATTCTTTGATCAAATGAACCTTATAAATAATCGTATCCGAAGCATCGAGTACATAGTCAGGTTTTAATTTGAACAATTCCTCATAGGTTTCTTCCGTATAGAACATGTTGAGCGCAATCGCTTCGCATTCGGGATTGATCAGCTTAACACGGTCTACCATCAGTTCAGCCTTTTTCTGCCCAACTGTGGTGGTAAGTGCATGAATCTGCCGATTCACATTAGTAATGTCTACCGAATCCTTATCAATCAGAATCAGTCTGCCGATGCCGGTACGCGCCAAAGCCTCAACAGCCATACCGCCAACACCACCGATGCCTAGCACCGCTACCGTGCTGTTCTTCATTATTTCCAGACCTTCCGGCCCGATCGCCAGTTCCGTGCGTGAGAACTGATGTAGCATGAGGTACAGCCTCCTTCAAAAGCTTTGGCGAAGCAGAAATCTGCCCCGCCCGCTTCGATTAGTAATTATTCTTTTTCTTTCTTCGGTTTAAGCGCCAGCTTAATGTGCAACTGCTCCAATTGTGAACCGTCTACTGGTGAAGGTGCATCCATAAGTAGGTCTGTTGCACTTGCNNTTTCACGCAGATTTGTACGACCGGACAGTAGCATAACTAGACGATCTAAACCGAAAGCGATACCACCGTGTGGAGGTGTACCATATTCGAACGCATCCATCAGGTAGCCGAACTTCTCATAAGCAACCTCTTTCGTAAATCCAAGGGCTTCGAACATTTTCTCCTGTACTTCGCGTTTGTAAATCCGCATGGAGCCTCCGCCTACTTCATAACCGTTCAGAACGATGTCATAAGCTTGTGCACGGATCGCACCTGGATCAGTGTCAAATAGATGCAGATCCTCTTCACGTGGACGAGTGAACGGATGGTGTTCTGCTACATAACGTTTCTGATCTTCGTCATATCCAAGGAGTGGGAAGTCTGTAACCCAAGCGAACTTGAACACGTTATCGTCAATCAGACCGAGCTGACGTCCAATTTTAACACGAAGGGCGCCTAGAACGTCTGCTACAACCTTTTTATTATCAGCGGAGAAGAGGAGAAGGTCGCCTTCTTCAGCGCCTGTACGTTCCTTCACAGCCGCAATTTCTTCTTCGGAGAAGAATTTCACAATCGGCCCTTTGAATTCGCCGTCTTTCACTTGAATCCATGCCAAGCCTTTCGCGCCATAGCGAGCAGCATAAGGTCCGAGTTCATCGATTTCTTTACGAGTCCAAGTGCCACAGCCTTTAGCATTTAGACATTTCACTTCGCCGCCTTTTTCGATTACAGAAGCGAATACCTTAACACCGCTAGTAGCAACAATATCGTTCATTTCTACAAGCTCTAATCCAAAACGCAGATCAGGTTTGTCAGAACCGTATTTACCCATAGCATCAGCATAAGTCAACCGTTGGAACGGAAGCTCAATATCTGCTCCTACAGTTTCCTTGAACAGACGTTGCATCAGCTTCTCCATCATACCAAGCAGTTCATCTTGTGACAGGAATGAAGTCTCAATGTCGACTTGAGTGAATTCAGGCTGACGGTCAGCACGCGNNCTCGCAAATCTTCATCACGGAAACAACGAGCAATTTGGTAATAGCGCTCAACGCCGCCGACCATCAACAATTGCTTGTAGATTTGTGGAGATTGCGGCAATGCGAAGAATTCGCCTTCATGCACACGGCTTGGTACCAGATAATCACGCGCGCCTTCCGGTGAGCTCTTAGTTAGGATCGGTGTTTCTACGTCGATGAATCCTTCACTGTCAAGGAAATCACGGAAAATCTTAGAAGCTTTCGAGCGAAGCAGCAATGTTCTTTGCATCTCCGGACGACGAAGGTCCAAATAGCGATATTTGAGACGCAGAGACTCGTCTACTTCCACACCATCTTCGATGAAGAACGGAGGTGTCTTAGCTGCGTTCAGCACTTCAATGTCCGTAATTTGCACTTCAATTTCACCTGTTGGCAGGTTGCGGTTAATGGTTTCCTCATCACGTTTAACAACTTTACCTTTAACAGCCAGGACGTATTCACTACGAACCTTATCAGCAATTTGTAAGGCTTCGCCAGAGTAGTCTGGGTTAAATACAACTTGTACAATACCGCTTCTGTCACGCAGATCAATAAATAGTACGCCCCCAAGGTCGCGGCGGGTCTGCACCCATCCGTTCAAGGTTACCGTCTGTCCAATATGTTCTGGTGTTAACTGTCCACACTGATGACTTCTTTGCATAATTTATCATTCCCCTTCATGGTTAAAAATACATTTTTAATCTTTCTCTATACAGTCACCATAAGACGATAGTCAGATGGTCTAAACTAGTGCCTGACC
>DOJM01000028.1:0-159 GCA_003529225.1 Paenibacillus sp. | reverse complement strand
GAACCCTTGGCTACGCAGAATATATAGCTGCTTAGAGATTTCGATATCAGCTTCTTCACCGAGAGCTACGAAGTACACATCTAGCGGTTTCGCCGTCTCCAGCTCTACCTTCTGATCCTCCAAAATGAGGAGAATTCGTTCAAGCCCAATTCCAAACCC
>DOJM01000236.1 GCA_003529225.1 Paenibacillus sp. | reverse complement strand
GCATTTACACAGAAGAACATTTCCCATATTGACCCGGACATCTCTGAAGCAACGGGTTCTTATGTGAACACCGCAGGTCTGGGGGTGATGTTTAACAATTCTTATAATATTGAAAAGAAGGTACAAACGATTTTGACGGACACTGGCCTAGATGTACCCTATGGTGTAAATCCGGCTTATACAAGTGTCTCTCTCTCCGAGAATCTAATGAATATCGTTCCATATGGAATTGTCATTCTTATCACAATGCTGAGCGGCTATTTGCTGATCTACAATATCTTTTTTATTTCCGTCGTTCGGGATGTGAAATTTTATGGGCTGCTAAAGACCATCGGTACCACACCCCGACAACTGAAAAAGATCATCTCGATTCAAGCCCGCTCACTTTATCTCGTCGGATTGCCTTTTGGATTAGGGTTGGGATATCTGCTCGGTATATTGCTTCTCCCCATGGCGAACTCAATTTCAAGCAGTTCTACCGATAATGTCTATTCTGTTAGCCCGTGGATATTTATTGGTGCAGCAGCATTCTCGTATATGACAGTATGGATCGCCGCAAGCAAACCAGGCCGGATGGCCTCGCGAACCTCGCCGGTAGAGGCAGTGAAATTTGCCGGCGTCAGTAGCGGTGGAAAACGGAAAGCCAAAAAATCAAAACATGGCGCAAAACTTCACAACATGGCATTCTCCAACCTGTTCAGAAGCAAAAAAAAGCTGATCCTGATGCTCTCTTCACTCTCCTTGAGTATCATCTTGTTCAGTACCATTTTCACAGTAATTTCCTCACTGGATGTGAATAAATATCTGGGCTCCTTTATCTCCGGTGATTTTGTGGTTCAGAATGAAGTGCTAGTCAGTATTACANNGAGACGGTGATCCATATAAGCTTTCAGAGGAATTCGCCAACAATCTAAGTAAAATTGACGGTGTAGAAAGTGTTGATAAGGTTTACCACAGATATGTTCCAGCTCCTGTCGATGATGCTGTCCGGGCTATTTTGGAGCCAATGGTAGCTGCTGATCCACATCCTTATCTTCTCTCCACTTTAGATAAGGGGGGGAAGATAAATAATAATTTATATGGATTAGATCCGGGCTGGTATGATCTTGTGGACAAGGATATTATTGAAGGGGAGTTTAACAGGCAGAAGTTTGCTTCAGGAAAATATGCGGTCATAGCTGAGGCCATGTTTATAGAAGAAGATAGCTACAGTGCCTATTATCATCCTGGAGATACAGTCACTTTCGAGAAGTCGGGTAAATCTTATGAAGTGATGGCAGTAGTAAAAAATGATGCAGTATATGCTGCGACAACAAAATCTTTCTCTATGCTAGGTTACAACGCCTTTCTCCCTGCTTCAGAGCTGCAGAAGGAAATGCCACAAGGCACAGATCCAGCCAATATCGTTTCAGCCACACTACATGTCAATCCGGCTAAAATGGATCTAGTAGAAAAAGCAGCGAAAGCTCTAACAGATTCGACAAATGAATTAACGTTGAAATCCAGGGAGGATTACAAGGAGGAGCTTGGCGGATTCATTAGGATTTTTCAAACCGTTGGGTACGGGCTTAGCCTAGTAATTGCTCTTATCGGGGTGCTGAATTATATCAATACTGTACTCACCGGGGTAGTCTCCCGCCGCAATGAATTTGCCATGCTGGAGAGTATTGGCATGACCAAAAAGCAGCTAAAACGTATGTTGATCCTTGAAGGACTCTACACTGTGCTGCTAACCGTCCTCATAACCTCAACATTAGGTGTATTGCTGACCTATAACCTTTCCAAAAGCATCACGGAAAATATGGCCTTTATGGTATTTCAGATGAGTTGGCTGCCTTTTATCCTCACTGTTCCTGTTTTGTTGACCATCGCTTACTCAGTAACACTAAAAGCTTATAAAACCTTATGCCAAGCATCGATTGTGGAACGGCTGAGAGAAACCGAGTAACAGGGAGCACATCGTTCCTTATATTAAAAAGAGGCAGGCCTGCGAATATCGCTGGGCCTGCCTTCTTTTTTATAGATCTCTATTGTTCTTATTTAAAAGCAGGCAANNCCGCATAATTATCTTCAAGGAATTTCTTCACTTCTGGTCCGCTAATCCGTTTAGCTAGCTTCTGGATTGCATCAGAGTCCTTGTTGTCTTCACGCGCAACCAAGGTGATCGTGAATTCAGAATCCGCTCCTTCAGTAATCAGTGCATCTTTCTTCGGTGTCAATCCAAGCGGACTCGCATAAGCCGGAGTCATTGCCACTAGATCTCCATCATCCAGCATACGGGCCAACATCAATAGATCTACTTCCTCAAACTTAAACTTTTTTGGATTCTCAGTAATGTCTGCTTGTGTAGCTTGAATACCTACGCCTTCTTTTAGCTTAATAAGATCAGCTGCCGCAAACATTTGTAAAGAACGGCCGATATTTGAAGGGTCATTAGCCATTACAAGTGTTGCTCCTTCAGGAAGATCCGCAACATTCTTGTAACGCTTGGAGTATCCACCGTAAATAGCGTCATAGACAGGCTGTACCTCTNNTCGTTAAATTGCTTCATATAAGGAACGTGTTGGAAAAAGTTAGCGTCTACCTCTTTATTCGCCAAAGCCTCATTAGGCTGCACATTGTCAGATAGCACAACGATTTCAAGATCAATACCATCTTCCTTCAAAAGCGGTTTCACAATATCCAGAATTTCCGTCATAGGTGGAATCAAAGTAGCAATCTTTAATTTCGTTAGCTCATCGCTACCTTTTGCAGAATTGTTCTCGGCTGCTTTATTAGAGCCACAACCCGCTACTACCAATACCATTAACATAAGCACAACTATCATTGATCTTTTCATTACTACAACTAACCCCCAGTTTTTATATTCATTCATTTTGTATTACATATATTTGATGTACAGGATCAACGCTTATCTAACAGCCGTGAGATCGTCCCTCCAGTGAATTGCACCAACTGAACCAATACAATCATCACAATAATCGCATAGATCATCACTTCAGTCTCAAAACGCTGATATCCATAACGGATGGCAAAATCGCCAACCCCGCCCCCTCCAACAACCCCCATTACGGTCGAGNNTGAGCACTAGACCCGAACGAGCCTCTACATACAGGAACTTAAAGATCAACCCCAGCTTCGAGGCCCCCATAGACAACGCCGCTTCTATGACTCCTTTAGGAACCTCCAGCAAAGACTGCTCCACTAGACGAGAGTAATAAGCAATGGCAACAATGGATAACGGAACCGTGGCAGCCATTGTTCCAATTGCAGTTCCGACGAGGAAACGAGTGACCGGAATGAGTGCAACGACAAGCAGCAGGAATGGAAATGAACGGATAATATTTACGATGCTGTTGAGTACCAGTGACAATGTTTTATTCTCATAGAGCTGCCCTTTTCGGCAAAAAAACAACAATGTCCCGAGCGGAAGCCCCAGCATCAGTGCGGCACCAACAGAAATACCGACCATTATAAAAGTTTCTCCGATCGATTCCCACATCTGTGCCTGATATTGAAGTACACTATCAAACATGAGTTTCCCCCGCTTTACCCAGAATTTGATCCCGGTAAGAGCCAGTACGGACTGCAGCAGGTCGGAAATCACCATCTTGGCGAGAGAAGGAATCTACGATTCGCCCCTTTTCCATCACCGATACGTGAGTGCATATGCTTTTGACAACATCCATCTCATGCGTAACAATCACTACCGTAACCCCAAGGCCCCCATTAATATCCTTCAGGACATCCAGAATATCCGCAGTTGTTCCTGGATCTAGTGAGGATGTTGGTTCGTCACATAGCAATAGTCCTGGACTGTTCGAAAGCGCCCGGGCGATCGCCACCCGTTGTCGTTGTCCTCCACTTAGCTGTGCAGGATATTGCTCTGCCTTATCAGCCAATCCGACAAAATCGAGACATTCCTTCACCCGCTTCATCCGTTCACGCTTCGGCACCCCTGCCAATTCCAGTGGGATCGAAATATTGCGGCTTACCGTGACGTTATTGACCAGATTAAATTGCTGAAAAATCATCCCAATCTTTTCCCTAGCTTTCCGTAGCTGTTTACTCGGCATTTCGGTTAAATTATGCCCATCTACGGTGACTGTCCCTTGATCCGGCTTTTCCAGCAGATTAATCAATCGCAGCAGTGTCGATTTCCCTGCTCCGCTTTCACCAATAACCCCGTGAATTGATCCTTTCTTCACATCAAGCGATACATCATCCACCGCCTGATACATGCCGTCCTTCAGCTTGAATCCTTTGCTCACCCGACTCAGCGATAGGATCGCAAACTCCCCCTTCCTTTCCATTTATTCTGAAACCTTCTAAGCAAAGGTTTGTACTATAATTATTGAAAAACTGTTTTATTAAAAATCTCTTTAAATAATAAGGTATTTTATGTTCTGTGTCACCATTTTTCTTTAAATGATATATCAGAAAAAAAGATTAAAGCCTAAAAGCCCTTTATACCGGGCTATTTTTACGAGTTTATCTCTCTAATTAGTTACTGTACTTATTCCCTCTTCAAATCAGGATTCTCCTGTTACCTAACTCCTAAACCCCTGTTACATCTATTTCAAGAACTAGATCGCCAAGCAAAAAAAAAGGATGTCTAAGCTCGGTAGCTTAAGACATCCCTTAATTTTTTTCATATTCCTTGATTTAAGACTTTCCGTCAAGCTCCTTGCGAATCTTCAAGAACACCTGATAGCTGCGCTCCGCACATTCCGAAATCGCTATCGGATGAAACCCGGGCAGATCCGCATATAGCGTATCATGGAGCGGTTCAACCCACGAAGCCGGCAACACACTTGCTCCAAGCTTCGCTCCCATAATAGAACCCACTGTAGCTCCATTACAGTCTGTATCCATTCCTCCGTATACGGAAGTAACGACCGCCTTTTCGAAATCATTTCCGCCATAGACCAGCGAAGCAGCTACAAGAGCAGCATTATTATTGGTATGAACCGCATCATAATGGCTGAATGTATCCCAAATCTTACTTACCAACTCCCGCTCACTTTTGGCCTTCTGAGCAATATCTATACCTCTTAGAACGTCACTTGCCAGACGACTAGTACTAGGGATCTCACTAAGACCTATCTCAAGGATACGCTCGTTATCTTTTTCAGCAAAAGCTGCCGAAATCATCGCCGCATTAAACATCTCACCGTAGATCCCGTTCTTCACATGTGAAAAAGAAGCATCGCGCCAGCCTAACTCTGCCGCAAGCTCAGGATAGCCAGCCGCACCATAAGCCAGTCCATCTGCGCGTATAGCCGCACCGATCCACTCCCGGTACGGATTTAAGTGCATCCGCACTCTTTCCTGCCGCACCAGCCAATCCGCAGGCTTCTCCCCATGCAAATGGGACGTCTCCTGTGCAAAATTCATATACGACTGTGTTTCCGCCGTACATACCTGAGCGTATGTCAGATGTTTATGCCAAAGCTTTNNATCCCAGTCCAGCCCCTTCTGCTCCAGCAGCATAAGACCCAGAACCGTGTAACGAATATCATCATCGCTCTCCATAAACTTAATAGTCTCTTGGGTACTAGCATAAGTCCAATCGCTTAAGCCAAGGCCATATTCCGCCTCTGCCCGCGAATGCCCAGGTGTATAGCCAGTAATTGGCCATGCATCCGCACCACGGAAC
>DOJM01000128.1:592-3413 GCA_003529225.1 Paenibacillus sp. | reverse complement strand
CGATATCATCAATACCGAGTGACGTCGCAGCCTCCTGAATCTCCGCTTTAAGCTGTGCCCACTTGGAAGGCGGGGGTGCATACGGTGACTGAAATGTATTGTTCATTTCCGCCTTCTCCTTTTCATGTTATCGATAAAATTCTTATAACCCTTTCAGTTTAGACAGCGGCCACCAGATATAATCCGCTCTGCCTACAATCATGTCCTGAGGGATCGAGCCGAAATAACGGCTATCTTTGCTTGCTGAAGCATGACGGTTATCTCCCATGACAAAATAGTTGCCGCTCTCCACAGTTAACGCCGCGAAATCCGGGTCTTCAATCTCGGTATCTATATACGGCTCATTCACTATTTTTCCATTCACATATAACNNATGCCAATGACTCGTTTCACTAAAAAGTCCTTCCGGCTAGGCCCCGTGCTAGGATCATGAAGAATGACGACATCCCCGTGCTTGGGGTTTACAAACATCAATGAAAGCTTATTAATAAAGAGCCTTTCACCTTCCACAAGCGTTGGCTGCATAGACTGACCTTTAACCGTTGATATATTGAACACAAAAATATTAAGAACCGACATTAATGCAAAAACAACTACCGCTGTAAGCAACCAATCCTTCAATTCCGCGGCCAAACGACCACCAAAGCCTTTCTTTGATCTGGAGGATCTATGTCTTTGCTTCCGATTACGCATGAAATCTACTTGGGACTCCTGACTCAATATGTCACCTCTTATTCTCGATTATTGATGTCTATACTTGCAGATATTATAACAATAAAAAAGCATATCTCCCAGCCATTAGTAATGGACTTCTGGAAAATACGCTTGAGTATGAATGAAACAGACTATATCATCAACTATAGTTCTTTATTTAGTAAATGTTTCCGCTTACGCAGCTGAGTAATCAAAATTACCCAACAATGCTCAGCTTCCGGACAGATTTGAAAATTTGATCCTCGCTATATCCCATAGCTTCATACAATGGCAATGCAAAAGAATTATGCTCATCGACAGCTACGTAGATACCACTAACCTTACGAGCTTGAAACCTGGATTCCATAGCCGATACCAGACTTCTACCGACTCCTCTGCGGCGATAATCAGGATGTACAGCAATCCGGAAATAACAACCGTGGTTTTTCTCAATCGTACCAATCAGTGCTCCAACAATTTCTTCTTCATCTTCCGCAACTACAATGAGATCTGAATCCCATGAAAGCTGCCTGGAGAAAGGCTCGATAGTGTTCTCGAAACATTCTTCCGATAATGCTGTTTGCAGCAAATCAGTCACAGGGCTAACGTCGCTTAATTGAAAGGAACGAACGTGCATTCTTTAAAATCTCCCTTGTCTATGGCTTATGAATTTAACAAAAAGAAGGGGTTCCCTTAACATTGAGAAAATAAAAAAAAAGCATCAAATACCGAGGAATACCTGCTTTTAAATCTATTAAAGCACACTTTTCTCGTGATATCATCATTTTTCTTTTGAAAGCGCTTAATATCAAGCGTTTACATTTCGGCTAAGATTCATTGTTTCATTATAAGGGTAATTATAAAGAGTTATGTCTATAGAGTGAAGGCTCTTTCTTTTTACATTTTAAATACAATTGATGATCCTGTTTACACTCCTATCATACTTTATAAACATTTATGTTTGTTTAGTGTTGCATTATTGATCCAGATACTGTTTAATTAAAGTATCCTATTGGGAGTTACCCTATAGTACATATCAACAATAAAGAATTTTGACGATAAACCGCCGAAGTTCTTTATCTATACAATTCTAATATACTCAGGAGGGATTTTTCCATGGCATTTCAATTACCAGCACTTCCTTATGCAAACAACGCACTCGAACCACACATCGACGCTTTGACGATGGAAATTCACCATGATAGACACCATAACACATATGTGACTAATCTGAACGCAGCTTTGGAAAAGGCACCTGAATTGCAAAGCAAAAGCATCGAAGAACTTCTTACAGATCTGAACGCTGTACCAGAAGCTATCCGTACTGCTGTTCGTAACAATGGTGGCGGACACGCTAACCACACCTTGTTCTGGGAAGTTATCGGACCAAACGGCGGCGGCGCACCAACTGGTGCACTTGCAGCAGCTATTGACAGCGAACTGGGCGGATTCGAAAAATTCAAAGAAGATTTCGCAGCAGCAGCAACTACTCGTTTCGGCAGTGGCTGGGCTTGGCTAGTTGTTAAAGATGGCAAACTGGCAGTAACAAGCACACCTAACCAAGACAACCCAATCAGCGAAGGCGCTACTCCAATCCTCGGACTTGATGTATGGGAGCACGCTTACTACCTGAACTACCAAAACAAACGCCCTGATTACATCAAAGCGTTCTGGAACGTAGTAAACTGGGANNTGCAATGGCTCAGGGATACCTTCTTTTGTTTGGGTCTTATTTGGGTCGGGGTGTGTAAGGTTTGGTTGAGACTGGTTTCGTTAGAAACAGATTCGTTAAAAACAAGGTTCGTTAGAAACAAATAGGGTAGATCATTATCCTCGGATATTTCTTTTTTTACGCCGCTTGAATTGAATCCATGAATATGGACCGGGACTCCCCTTTATCGTACCACTGTTGGAAAGACGCCTAAATGAGGCATTCTGCTTCTATTTAGATGCGTACGCCACTCTCTCTTCATACATAACTTATATATTCAACATCAAACTACATCGACGCATTTAACATATTTCTTACACTAGAGAATTTGAATACTTTACTTACTTCAGGCACTTCTCATATATCTACTGCTTCTCTTACAACTCATTCTTCTACCACATCGGATAATCTGCTACT
>DOJM01000128.1:0-490 GCA_003529225.1 Paenibacillus sp. | reverse complement strand
ACGACGGGCAGGCTGCTGTCCATCTCTGGGAACAGGCCTGCATCCGCGGTGTAGGCTACCCGTCCTTCTGCCGCTATTGGCAGCGGAAGGGCGTCCTCCTCCCTGCAGCGATAAACCTGCAGGGTCCACACAATATGGCTGAAGATATGCTCAGCAGCCATCCAGTGCTCATCAGGCCGGGCGGAGATCCCGGCCTGCCGCAGTGACCGGCGTAGCCGGTCCAGCGCCGCGGCCTTCGGCAGCCGCGCGCTCTTAGCGCCACATTCCGCTGGCGGCGCCTGCCAGTGCGGCAGCTCCCACATGCGGGCTAACAGCCCGCTTTGTGGCCGCTGCCGGATGAGCACTTGGCCCGCGTGGGCACCGCGGCCCTCGATTAAGGCCGCCAGCCGCTCCTCTGGGCGCGGCGGCTTGGCCTTGGTCTTGACGGGCAGCGAAGTCTCGCAGCCCGCCAGGCGCGCAGCGCAATGCTCCATCACCGGGCAGGTTAAGC
>DOJM01000130.1:7777-8475 GCA_003529225.1 Paenibacillus sp. | reverse complement strand
ATTGGGGATTGTTGTTCAGATCTTACGTACTCCGTCTTCTGCAGATATGGATGATTCCGGAAGTATTTCTTCGATGGAGGCTATGCTGCTCGGGATTGCCCCCTCTCTAGATGCTTTTGGAGCTGGACTTGGCGCAGCATTGCTGGGATTCAATCCGATATGGACATCACTTACAATTGCTCTGTTTAGTGGTACATTTCTATTGCTGGGCATGAAGACAGGNNTCGCCGGGAACTACTGGATGAAGCATGCTGCTGCACTACCCGCGTTATTATTAATTACAATGGGAATACTGAAGCTATTATGAGGTGAGTACATGATTATTGGCTTAACCGGAGGCATTGCATCTGGAAAAAGCACGGTGTCCGCACTGTTTGTGAGCAAGGGAGCGAGGCTGGTTGACGCGGATGTGATCGCCAGAGAAGTTATGCTCCCCGGTCATGAGGTGCTGGCTGCGGCTGTGAAACAATTCGGAAGCGAGGTCCTCTCTCCGGATGGCACACTGAATAGGGGCAAGCTGGGGGATATTGTATTTCAAGACCCGGCGGCCCTGCAAGCCCTGAACAATCTGACGCATCCTGCAATCCGGCGGGAGATTAAAGAACGTATGAACAGCATGGAGGAAGAAGATCCAAAGAAGTTAGCAATTGTGGATATCCCTCTTCTTTTCGAATCAGGTCTCGAGAACATGTTCCATT
>DOJM01000130.1:5950-7764 GCA_003529225.1 Paenibacillus sp. | reverse complement strand
GACTATCTTTAGAACAAGCAGAAGCGCGATTAAATGCACAGATGGATATTGAAGCGAAGCGTAACAAAGCGGACTATATCATTGACAACAGTGGAGAACTTGCACACACTGAGCAACAGGTTGCTGTTCTTTGGGACAGGCTGGGCTTATCATGAAATGGTTGCGCAAAAAAAGAGTCCTTCTTCTGTTATTCATTGGTTTTACTGCGATATTGTTTCTGAGTACGAACTGGATGTCCTGGTTTTATCCGATCCATTATAAAGATGAGATCCGTAAGCACAGCATTACGTACGATATAGACCCGTTTCTAGTGGCTTCGATTATTCGCGTGGAAACGAACTTCAAAACTGGACGAGAATCCAAAAAAGGTGCTATAGGTTTAATGCAGCNNGCTCTTGAAAAGGCCAAGCTTCCTGATGCATCTATGGAGGAGCTAAAGCATGAACCATCAGCAAATATTGAACTAGGTACCTGGTATCTTTCAACATTATCCCGTCAATTCGAAGGTAAACGTACAGCGATTATCGCTGCATATAATGCTGGACCGGGTAAAGTTCAAAAATGGCTGGATGAGGGGATCTGGGATGGAACGGATGCCACGATTAAGGATATTCCTTTTGGTGAAACCCGGCATTATGTACAGCGCGTCAATTATTACTATGATCAGTACACGGATATTTACAATGAATTCTAAAACCGTGTTATGAATAAAAAGAAGCATTAAACGACCTGTGAGTCGTTTAATACTTCTTTCAGTAAGCTTATGTGGACAGGTTATTTGAATTGACCTGCCAATTGTTGTTCTGCCAGGGTTACAAGACGTTTAGTGATGTAACCACCGATCGAACCATTTTCATAAGAAGTTTTATTGCCATTGTAACCATCTGGGGAAAGCGTGATTCCGAGTTCTTGGGCAACTTCATATTTAAGTTGTTCCAAAGCACCGCGGGAATTTGGAGCTACAAGGTTATTGGAGCTGTTGTTTTGGCTCATTGCTGTTCACCTCCTCTGTTGGTAACAGTATTATGTGCCGGACTTGCCATTATCATTACAACAAAAAAACGGTGATTTCTGGAAAAAATGAAATAGCTCTTTAAAAGCCGGATGTTTAACATACCGGGACAAAAAACATTAAGTAATAGGAAGTGATGAAGCTTATGAAATGCCCTTACTGCGATCACACCAATACTAAAGTGCTCGACTCGCGACCAGCGAATGAGAATAAGTCAATCCGCCGCAGGCGTGAATGTGAGCGTTGCAGCAAACGGTTTACAACTTTTGAAATGATCGAGGAAACACCGTTAATCGTGATCAAAAAAGACGGCAGCCGTGAGGAATTCAGCCGTGATAAAATTCTGCGTGGTCTTATCCGTGCTTGCGAGAAACGCCCCGTCTCTGTAGAACGTCTAGAGAAGATCGTCTCTGAGGTGGAGAAATCCCTACGCGGTATTGCTGTAGCTGAGGTGGAGAGCCAACAGATCGGTGAATTGGTTATGGAACAGCTCTATCCAGTAGATGAAGTCGCCTACGTTCGCTTTGCGTCCGTATACCGCCAGTTCAAGGACATTAATATGTTTATGAAGGAACTGAAGGGTCTGCTATCTAAGAGCACTGGGGATCTGGACAGATTGTAGGGTTGTGGCTAGTCTAATGACTAAAAAAAGTGTTGACAGCGAAGGCGATTTTTTATATTATATAGGAGTCGCCTATGGCGCTTGAGTTTGTCAGAATGACTTGAATACACCGAACTAAATTTTAGAATGTGTGATTAACATACATCTGAAAATTACGTTTGGGGCCATAGCTCAGCTGGG
>DOJM01000130.1:0-5828 GCA_003529225.1 Paenibacillus sp. | reverse complement strand
CATCCTTTGGACTAGGGCGGTCTATTTCTTTTTGAGGTAATTTAGCAAAACAATAATGAACATGCCGAACATGAACATTAGTGATAACGCTTGATAAACCTCCATGGCCTCACCTCCCTTCGGGGAGATTAGCCGAAAAGGAATTAATACAAACACAGGTAAGTATGGGCATCAAACTGGGTTAGTGTCGTTCTACATAACCTGATGTATAAAGGGGATACATTTACGCAAGAGGAACTTAAATGAAGTAGTCTCAAAGAAACAGAATGCAGAACTGATATTATAGATGACGCTAAATGGGCTCGAGTCCAAGCCATACGAGAGATGAGAAATCCCTATAATACAAAGAAGCAAGGCATCGAATGTGTACTTAGAAATACGAAGGGTGATTGCTGTTGGTCGGAATGGCGTGATGTGGTCATTGCGGAAATCCACTAACAACAACATGGAACNNCACGAAAAAGTATCCCCGTAAAGATGGTACGGTAGGAGTGAAGCGTGAGGCTAAATATCGCTGTTCTGGGAAGGCGGCTCAAAAGGTGAAATGCAGTGGCAAAACATTTCATTCGCCGATCCGTCTGGAAGGGATTGTGCTAGATGAAATATATGCCTAACTGGATAAACTAGAAACGGTGGACTTGAAGAGCAAATTGAACAAATAAAAAGTATAAACTCAGGAGACGAGGGGAAAGTTTTACGAAAGCTTCAAAAGTTGACGGATAAAGCCAAAATGGAGCTTACAAGTCTCAAAGATGAGGTGTTAAAAGTCTTCATGGGAAAAAGCCCCCTTGATAGAGTGATGGCAAACGAAATGGTTAAGGAGAAAGAGCGTGAGGTGTCCTTATTATTAACAAAGCTAGAGAAGTCCGAACAGGTGCTCAATTCTAAAAGGTAGAGCAGGTTGAAATACAGGCACTCCAGACCTATATTCTTATTTGGCGCGAGGTGTTTAAGAAAGCCTCTACTGCTAAGAAAAAAATGATGCTTAGTACGATCATCGAGTGCGTTAGGGTCTACCGAGATTCAGTAGAACTGACGTTGAAATTGAACATTAGCTCGTTTTTAGCGACTGCAAGTGCAAGTAGTCTAAAAGGTAATGATTTGAATGCTGGTGATAATGTTTTAGGTAAGGCACTGTAGCATCATACTAAGATAGAACAGAATTAATTATAGAACATTCACTAAATTCCGAAGCTAATTAATTCTCTGTGAAATAGAGTAGGTCCTCAGTATTATATGGGGGCTTTTTATCATACCAAATATATACAAACTTATGATATAGTAGAGAAACTAGAACCGAAATATAGCAAATATAGGAGAATGATCAAATGAAATGTCGAATTTTCTAGGTATATAGCCCTTTGGATGGATCTATTACAGCATGAGGTGGGTATTATATGGCTAAAACGTACTATGCAAAAGGCAGGCAAGTAGCATATGTAGTAAGAGGACTGTTTATCCTTGGAGGTTTAGCGACTTACTTTAGTATTCCGGGGTTGCACTGGTTTTTTTTAGGAATTCTATTAGGTTCGGTTATTCTCGGAGAAATCTTCGGTGGTGTATGGACTCGTAAACGGCGTAAGGGCAAGAAAGCGCGAAGAACCTCTGGAACAAATAGTAGAATACAGAGTAGCATTGCTAAGAACAGAACCAGAGTTCGTAATACATCGGTTAAGGCTTCTACCAAAAAACTGACGGATGCACAGATTATAAAAGCAGACGTAAGGACATTGTCAGGTACAGATTTTGAGAGGTTAATGGAGCTGTATTACATAGATCAAGGTTATACCGTACAACGAGTTGGCGGATCAGGTGATCATGAAGTGGATTTGATCCTCAAAGGCAAAGAGGGGTATAAAATCGCAGTACAGTGCAAGCGCTGGAAACAGGATGTCGGTAATAACATTGTACTACGTCTAAAGGTGGCAAGCAGGTTCATGGATGTTATGATGCTTGGATTGTGACCACAAGTAATTTCACGAGAGCAGCGAATGAGGCTGCAGATAGACTGAATATTAAGTTGATAAATGGGTTGTCGTTGGATGATAGGTTGAGAAGATGGAAGCGTCTAGAGGAATGATGAACTTGATTGTACATACTTAAGAACTATAAAATTGTAAAATATGGGAGTTGAAAAGATGTCTGTAGGGAGTAAATCAAATCATATATTAGAGCTCTCAGAAGAGTTATTAGATGATATTGAATTTAATAGAATAACAGGAGAGGCTTTGATACTTAAAGTGACAAGACTATCAAGGTACGTTGGTACTGATGAGATTAGGTCTTGGTTAAGTTATGAAGTCCAGGGTTACAATAGCACCGACACTATAGCAAAAAAATATTTGGATCTGACAAGACGTTGGACGAATAAAGAAGAGGGCAAAGCATACTACGGGCCTTTGGCACAAATAGAGGCATTGATAGATTCACAGAAGTTAAAACTAAATTCGATGAGAATACCAGATATTAGTGGTGACGCAGCATTGTTATCAGTTAGGCATATGACTCAATCAATATATAGTGTTAGTAATACTATCCCTCAATTAAGCGGTATACGTAGTAGAGTGTTGGGATTACTACATAAGTTTGTCTCCGACATATATTATACAAAGGTCTTTGATAGCATGAGTGAAAGCATTTTTGATCAATATAAAAATGAAGTGGATTCATTAATCGCAGAGCATTGTGGATCTGTTTTAGAACAAATTCCTTCAGTGGTTGATCGTCTTTCTGAGAATAATCTGGAAGCTGTGAGTCAAGCGCTTATGACTTGTCGTAGAATTATTGATTCATTCGCAGATAGTATCTTTGCTCCTACAGATGAAACCCTGGAAATTGGGGGAAACATACTTTCATTAAAAGCAGATAAATACCAAAATAGGATCAATGCTTTTATTCATCTAAACTGTGAAAGTGCTTCGCAGAAGAAAAAGCTGAGACAGAATCTTTCTAACTTATATGAAAGAGTCTCTACTGGAGTACACAGTGAGGTGAATGAGAAAGAAGCAAGAGCGTTATTCTTAAATACATATCTTTTGCTAGGCGAGGTATTAAATTTAAAGGGATAGATACGAGAAACTCTAAATTGTTTAAGGAGATAAGTCTGGAAAAGATTAAGGAGGGCTTAATGTAAATGTCGTTTTTCAATAAGCGTGATCTAACAGCAAGGGCGGAAAAAGTTATTCAGAAAAGTTTTGGAAAAACCGCTTCCACAATACTTGAAAGTGCTAGTGCCAGTTTCACGTTAGAGCAGAACTTTGACATTTTTCTTTCTCATAGTTATTCAGACGATAAGATAATTCTGGGGTTAAGAGAAGAGCTTGAGGAATTAGGCTACAGCGTCTACGTTGATTGGATTATAGATCGCCAATTAAACAGAAGTAATGTCAATAAAGAAACAGCTCGATTGTTGCGCGAACGGATGCATAGATGTAAGTGTCTATTTTATGCAACTTCCCATAATACGATCAACTCAAAATGGATGCCTTGGGAGTTGGGTNNCCGATTAGTGAATTACCGCAAACTTCGGATCAGTACAACGGTCAGGAATACCTTGGTCTGTATAATTACATTACTAAAAATAAAATAGAAAATAGTAGTGCTATGGCTCTATGGGTAAATGAGTCTTCCAAATCTTATACTATAATAGATAATTGGATAAAAGGCGGACAGCCACAATATAGGTCTAATTAAGGAGAGGGAGGATAATTATGACAATATACTTTTTACATCCTTCATTTACTATCGAGAGTACTGATAATGCAATTCGATTCTATTCTAACTGTCTAGAAGAGCTCCAGGAACATATAGATGCCGTACCATTACTTAAAATGGGAGCATTACGAACTACACAGTTGGACAAAGATGATTCTATCATTTTTTTTAATAGATGCGACCAAGAATATTCGGAGGCCCTCAAATCTTTTTTTCAGGATTTTTGTGAGAACTCAGTAGATGTTTTTCCTATAGCTATTGATAAGGACTATAGAGTTCCTCCTGAGTGCTTTGAAAAAGTGCAGACCTTCGATGTTATAGAAAATTTACGACATAGATCTTTAACTGAAGAGAATATAGCTACAGTCGCTTTTTCTTTCGCAAGGAATATTATTGCTAAAATCCAGCCGACTTTGGCGAAAGATAGAATGCAGTTATTTATCAGTCATCGTAGATTAGATGGAGAGGAAATAGCTGCCAACCTATGTTCTGAACTTAGAAAACGTTCGGAAAACACATTTCGTGATCTTATAGATATTCACGTTGGAGAAGATGCTCAAGAAATAATTGAATCAAAGCTTCGTACTTCCGATGCTGTGATTTTCATTGATACTCCAAAATCGGGTGAGTCTAAATGGATTGCAAAAGAAATACAGATTGCCCTTTCTATGAATTTACCGATCGTATGGATAAAGGTAGGGGAGAATGAAGGAAGAAAACCCCTTACAGTAAGACCTTATGACCAACCTCATTATATGTTTAATGATTTCGATCCATTGACTGGGAGATTTCGTCCGGAAATGGTTGATGAGTTTATCCGAAAAGCATTTCATCTTTCAAGAGAACAGGCGATCATAGTGTTCGATCAAATAAGGAAATTGAGAATGCTCGCAAAAATACACGGCATACAACTCGAAGAAATTAACCGTAAGAATATGTTATTTCGTATCCAGTTTCCACGAGCAGGGTTTCGTTATAACCAGAAACCAATGACACATCTGATTCAGGTTTTTGGTCGATATCCTGGACTAACTGATACTGAGCAGATTGATCCGCTTGTTCGTAGTTATGGTTACGATCCACACCCGCTATATGGTCCTTATTATGATTCCACTTTGCTTTTGGCACCTATTCAGGGACAAGAAGAGTGTGCTGTCTCGGGGGAACATAACTATATAGATTCGTTTGATGAGTATTTACACAGTATGGAAAACTATCTCACTGTTCCCCAAATAAATAAAACAAAAAAAGCTGTTATAATCTCGGGAGCATTTCCAGATTGTGAGCCGGAGTATCAGCAGTATTTGTTGAACGCTCTACATTCATTCGTTCAAGTGATTCTTGATAGAGGAGCGACTGTTATATTTGGTGGTCACCCAACATTTCAACATTTGATTTTTGATATGGCTAAACGACGAAGACCTAAAGATTATATCGAGTCTATTAAACTATATATATCGAAACTCTATGTTCCCGATATTTTGGTAGAAGAGCTGAGGGAACAGTCTACTGTTTTTGCAATAGATGCGGAAAAAGNNCCAGGCATTGATGAAGAGATTGAACTGGCTAAAAAACGTAAACTTCCAATTTTTTTAATTGGTTCTGTTGGTGGTAGAAGTTCGGAATTGGCAACAGAACACAAAAAAAATGAGTGGAAGGATATTAAAAATGGTTTGAGCCATCAAAGTAATGAGCAATTACTAACTAGTCTTGATTACAGAGTGTTAGCGAAACAGGTCGCTGATCAGCTGGAATTATAATTTTAATTGATGAAAATTGGGCCTTCATATTAGTAATGTGGAGAGTACCTCAAGGAGGAATAACTATGGCAAGAAAGGCGTTTTATAGTTTTCATTACAAACCGGATAATTGGCGTGCATCCCAAGTTCGAAATATCGGGGCTATCGAAGGTAATTCTTCTATATCTGATAACGACTGGGAAGAGGTGGAAAAGGGTGGCGATAAGGCCATTCAGGATTGGATTGATAAACAGTTAAAGGGTAGATCTTGCACGATAGTACTTATTGGAGAGAAAACGGCTGGTCGAAAATGGATCAAATATGAAATCAAAAAATCATGGAACCAAAGTAAAGGTGTCTTGGGTATTTACATTC
>DOJM01000129.1 GCA_003529225.1 Paenibacillus sp. | reverse complement strand
TCGCTGTTATCCTCAGATTTCTTAATTTGAACCGCTTCTCGCGGTAGAAATCCGAGGATAAAGGCGAACGCTACGCTTCTACAGTTCCAAACTTCCTCTACAGTGCTCCCCCATCCAGCTTTGCATTTATTGCAGCGTTCCTTAGTTCACCACTAACTTATCTTTTTAGGATCTCTAAGGTCTCATTCCGAGGAATTCGTTCCTTATCGACCTAACCATTAACGCACCTATTTTTTAGAGCAGCTCTAGCTTGCGGAAGATGGTGTCCACATGCTTAAGGTGCCAAGAAGGGTTAAATGCATCTTCAATTTCTTCTGGGGTAAGAACGTTAGTAATCTCAGGTGTAGCTTCCACGATATCACGGAACTGCTTTTGCTCTTCCCATGCTTGCATAGCACGCGGTTGAACGGTATCGTACGCTTGCTCACGGCTAAGGCCTTTATCGATCAGTTTAGTCAAGATCCGACCGGAGAAAGGAACACCGAACGTACGGTTCATGTTGCGCTTCATATTCTCTGGGAATACAGTCAGGTTCTTCACGATGTTTCCGAAACGGTTCAGCATGTAGTTGAGCAGCATTGTCGCATCCGGAAGGATGATACGTTCCACAGAGGAGTGCGAAATATCGCGTTCATGCCAGAGTGGCACGTTCTCGTAAGCTGTAACCATATGTCCGCGAATGACGCGGGACAGACCGGAAATGTTCTCGCAGCCAATGGGGTTCCGTTTGTGAGGCATAGCGGATGAACCCTTTTGACCTTTTGCAAAAGCTTCCTCCACTTCACGAATCTCACTCTTTTGCAGAGCGCGGATTTCAGTAGCGAATTTGTCTAACGATGTTGCTACCAAAGCAAGAGCAGCCATATATTCAGCATGACGGTCACGCTGTAACGTTTGTGTAGAGATTGGAGCTGGGCTTGTCCCGAGCTTGCGGCAAACGAATTCTTCTACGAAAGGATCGATGTTAGCGTACGTACCAACAGCACCGGAGATTTTTCCGAACTGTACACCGTTCGCAGCATGGCGGAAACGCTCCAGGTTACGTTTCATTTCTTCGTACCATAGAGCCATTTTCAGACCAAAGGTAGTTGGTTCGGCATGAACACCATGCGTACGGCCCATCATCGGCGTATCCTTGTAAGCAATAGCTTTATCTTTAAGGATCTCAATAAAGTTGATGATATCCTTCTCAAGAATTTCATTCGCTTGACGCAGCAAGTAACCTAGCGCCGTATCTACCACGTCAGTAGAAGTAAGACCGTAGTGAACCCATTTGCGCTCTGCGCCAAGGCTCTCAGAAACCGCACGTGTAAATGCGATAACGTCATGACGTGTCTCTTGTTCTATTTCATCAATGCGTGCGATGTCGAATTTAGCGTCCTTACGCAGTTTAGCTGCATCTTCATGCGGGATGACTCCCAGCTCAGCCCATGCTTCACAAGCACAAATCTCAACTTCCAGCCACGCTTTGAATTTATTTTCCTCCGTCCAAATAGCACGCATCTCAGGTCTGCTGTAACGTTCGATCATATTCTTTAGTTCCTCCAAAGTTTAGATTGCTCCACCCAGGACAAGCCGTCTCCGGTATCCTTGCAGAGCAGATTGATATGGCCCATCTTGCGGCCGGTCTTACTCTCAGTCTTGCCATATATATGAAGCTTAGGTACAACACCCAGCTTATTATCTTTTTCGTCCTGTGTACAGGTCGCTTTAATCGCGCCATCCAAATGCTGGCCTAGTACATTTACCATAACTACAGGTGTCAAAAGCGTTGTATCGCCTAGCGGCAGATTACAAATCGCCCGGACATGCTGCTCGAACTGTGAAGTCGCGCAAGCGTCCATGGTGTAATGCCCGGAGTTATGCGGCCTTGGTGCTAACTCATTGACGAACAATTGTCCATCCTCTGTGACGAACATTTCTACTGCCAGCAGTCCAACCGCATCAAGTCCAGCGATTAATGTCTCTGCCAATTCGCATGCTCTCCGCTGAATGTCCTCTGCCACTCTTGCAGGCACAATGGACAGATGTAAAATATTATTCACATGAATATTTTCCGACGGTGGGAAGCTCTTAACCTCACCAGAAGCACTGCGTGCAGCAACAACGGATATTTCACACTTAAAAGCTACAAACTTCTCAAGCACCAGCTCCGGCACAACGGCTCCGGGTGCTACTTGCCGGAAGGCTTCTTCCAGCTCTTCTTCCTGACGGATCACGGCTTGTCCCTTGCCGTCATAACCGCCTGTGGCTGTCNNTCAGCTCCACAAGGCTATCCACCTTCCGGTACGGGGCGACGGGTACACCTGCCGCCTCGATGGCGGCTTTTTCGCGCAGCCGATGCTGCGTCGTATACAGCAGCGCGCTGCCCTGCGGCACGTACGATTCCTCCGTCAACAGCGCGGCAACGCCCGCGTCGACGTTCTCGAACTCGTACGTGATGACGTCCGAGCGGCGGGCTAGCTCCCGCGCCGCGTCCCGGTCATTATACGCCGCTGTAATCTGCGGCGTGACTTGACCGCTAGGCGCATCCGGCGCAGGGTCCAGCGCCACGAAGCGGTAGCCCATGGCGCTGCCAGCCAGCGCCATCATGCGCCCAAGCTGCCCGCCGCCGAGCACGCCGACGGTCGCGCCGGGCAGTAGCGTCCGGACGGTGTCCGTGCCGGACGTATCCATAGCCGCTGGCGAATTAGCGCCGCCAGCCGCCTGCAGCTTCAGCTCCTCTGGTCTCATAAGCTGTCGCTGCTTTCAAGGACTTCATCGCGGATCGCATCCCGCCGCAGCTGCGCGCGCTGCTGCACTTCAGGATCGAACGCTCCGATAATCTGTGCGGCCAGGAGGCCCGCATTAATGGCTCCTGCCTTACCAATGGCTACCGTTGCCACTGGAATGCCTCCTGGCATCTGCACGATGGAGAGAAGCGAATCCAGCCCATTAAGCGCCTTCGACTGCACTGGCACTCCAATCACAGGCAGGATCGTCTTTGCTGCCACCATACCCGGTAAATGCGCTGCACCACCCGCTCCTGCAATAATGACACGAATACCCCGGCCCGCGGCTTCCTCCGCATAGCTGAACATCAAGTCCGGCGTCCGGTGCGCAGATACTACCTTCTTCTCATAAGATAATCCCAGCTCTTCAAGCACCGCACAAGCGTGCTCCATCGTATCCCAATCCGATTTACTGCCCATGATAACAGCTACCTGCACAGACATGATTCGACCTACCTTCCAGTCACTAGTATGGATATCTTTATCTTGTGAATTAGAATAAAAAAAGCCCGATGACCAGACGCATTTTGCTGCGGGAGGATCGGACTAGTAAAGAAATTAGGAAACAATAATCCGCGTGCCTATCACTAGGCTGCATTAAGTGCGGAAAACAGCACAATGCATCACTCCGTTACCCGGACTGCATTGCTGCATTCTATCATCCTATTTCCTCGNNGGTTCCCGGGTAGAAACTTCCGGGCCATATCCCCGGTTTTATACGAGTTGCTCATGACATCAGTTTAACAATCCCCTACACAGGATGTCAACTCAAACACGAACATTGATAAATACCAATTACTGAATGTTCGCTTTTAGGTGTATTTAAATTCTCAAAAGCCACTTATTTTGATGATAAAGACTTCTTTCCGTACACTTTTAGTTCTAACAACAGATGTTATATTAAGCGTAAAACTTATACTTTCTTATATTTGAAAAAAGGAACGCCATAAGCGTCCCTTTTTACTCTATATTATTTTACTACCAGCACTGGAATGCGAGCGCTTTGTACTACATTGTGGCTCACACTTCCCAGGACAAATTCACGTATTCCGCCAAGTCCGCGGCTGCCGATAACGATTACATCTATAGCATGTTCCTTCGCATATTTCAAAATCACNNATAGCTCAACCTCAGCATTCAAGCCTTCAGCCTCAAGGCGTCCCTTGACTTCTTCCGTAGTCTGCACTGCTAAATCATAATATTCTTTATTTACTGAAGCCGGTAGCGGTGCAAGAGCTTCTCCGATAAAAAATCTTGGGAATTCAAATGCGTGTACGACGTACATCTTAGAGCCCGGAGTTACTTTTGCGAGCTCAATTGCGCGCTCCAAAGCCTGATTGGAAGCCTTAGATCCATCATAGGCGAGTAAAATTTTAGAGAATAACATGTACGCCACCTCTTTTTCTAGTTTGTAATCATTAAGACTATCACCTTAAAAAATAGCTGTACAAAAAGATATTCAGCAACAGAAGTAACGGAATTCCGATCCTAAAGGACATATGTCGCGTCTTGTGGCGCTTACGATACATGGCAATCAGCACGCCTAGTGCCCCGCCCATAGCTGCCAGCAGAAAAAGTGTCTTCTCAGGTACACGTTCTCGCCGTTTACGGGCTTTGTTCTTGTCTTCGGACATCACTACGTATCCGATAATATTAATTACCACAAACCACAATATTATAACCTTGACCATTCTTCCGGGCTCTCCTCCTTGCTTCCTATCTATCTCTATTATATTCCTCTTTTTCACAAAAAACCAATCATCCTTACACGCGCTGATAACTTCGCAACCCGCCTTTTACGTTTCACTGCTTCGCATCCTTCATCCATATCCATGACAACACCGCAGCCAGCGCCGCCGCAATTCCACCCAGCCAGAACCCTCCAGTCAAACCATACAGACCGCTCATCCAGCCTGCCACGAACGGTCCCGCCGACATACCTATAGCATAAACCGCCTGATAGAAGCCCATAGCTGTTGCACGCTTATATGGATCTACTTCTGACACCGACTTGCCTAGCAACAATGGAAAAATAAGTCCCTGCATAAATCCGTTTCCTACCTGAGTCAGACAGAGCGTCGCTAGTGTCGGCATTGAAGGAATAAGAAGTGTAAACAATGCACTTCCCGCGAAGCCTAAGAGAAGCGTGCCCCGGTCTCCTAGCAGCCTACCAAATGTCCGTGATCCATAGAGGGTCGCGGGAGCATGCGGGATCATAAAAGCGAGCGTCAGCCAGCCCAAGCTTTCTTTACTTGCTCCGATATTCAGAGCTTGGTTTGGCGTATATCCGAACATCGTTATGAATAGCACACAGTGTGCCAGCACAGACAACAGTGAGACTCTTACTAAGAGTGGCTCCTTTATAACACCCGCCAAGTCCTTAACCTGGATCGCACTTTGCCGTTTCTCCTGTTTTTGTTCAGGCAGCCGCAGAGCAAGCAGCAGCGCCGCAATCGCTACAATTCCACCAATCAGAAACGGGGTATTCCAGCCCCAATGCTCCACCATATAGCCACTGATCATCATACTGGTCAATTGGGCGATTACCGTCGTGAATTGCAGCATGCCCATTGCCTTTCCAGCTTCCTCTTTCGGGAAATATCCCGCGAACATTATCGTGTACACAACCCATGCGGAAGCCGCTATACCGGATACTGCACGTGCTGCCAATGCCCACCCGGGCTGTGCTCCCCACATAAAAAGAAAGCAGCTGGCTCCGCTCGCAATCAGTCCCAGGTAGATAAACGGACGACGGCGGTTCAAATAATCCGAACCGATGCCAATCGGCAGTCGGAACAGAATCTGCATTAACCCGTATACGCCAAGCACCATGCCCACCATAAAATACGATGCTCCCAAATGCTCCACGTAAGGGGAAAGCACCGGAACATAAATATAAGAAGAGAACCAGAACATAAATACAATAACAAGAAAGAAAAACCTGCTGTTACCCTGACCCTGTGGGCTATCTGCCGCTTTCACTGGATCCACTTGCTGCTCAGCTGCCACCCTAATCACCTGCTCTATGTATTTGCTTAACATTCTAATTCAAAGCCTATCTGTAGACCACAAAAACTTACGTGGACAGAAAAAGGCTACTGAGCACACTCAGCAGCCTTTTTATTACAATACATTCGAACCTCTTTACTTATCCTTCTGTTGCCCTTCAAGCGCTGCTTTCAGCAGTTCCCCAAGGTTAGAGCCAATGCTTTCTTGCTTACTGTATTGCTGCACCAGTTTTTGCTGTTCGCGTTTATTCACATGCTTATGATCCTTATCCAAGGTTTCTGTGATTCCACAGCCCAAACATTGTACAAACATGCCTGCTTTACCCTCTTTGAGCTCCATTTTCTTATGGCACTGTGGACAGCGGCGATTCGATAGTCTTTTCTCTCCTGCGCGGGTATAACCACAGTTATCTGCAGGGCATACAAGCAGCTTGCCACGTTTGCTCTTTTTCTCCAACAGTCTTGTACCGCATTCCGGACAATTACTGTTCGAGACATTATGTGGTTTATATTCTGCTCCACTAGTTTTGACGCCAGTTACCAGTTCCTGTGCCATACTGCGGATGCCTTGCAAGAAGAGATCCGGTTTGCCTTGACCACGCGCTATTTTCTCCAGCTCAGCTTCCCAGCGCGCGGTTAGATCTGGTGTCCGGAGCTGTGTGGATACCAACTCAATAAGCTGCTTGCCTTTTTCCGTCGGATGCAGCAGATTCCCTTGGCGTTCAATGGTATCGGAGCTAACCAGCTTCTCGATAATATCCGCTCGGGTTGCCGGGGTTCCCAGTCCGTGCTTCTCCATTTGCGTTAACAGCGAAGCTTCATTATAACGCTTCGGTGGCTGTGTCCGTCCAGGACGAACCATGCAGCGGCCAATCGTGACAGTTGCTCCTTCGCGCAGCTCAGGTAGCTTCACACTCCCAGCTGCTGGCTCGTCCGATGGCTCCTCGTCGTCATCGTTACTCATATCTCCGCCGTACACTTCACGCCAACCGGCATCTTTTACCGTCGTCCCTTTGACATGGAAGCTTTCGCCTTCCACGTTGACGGTGACAGCTACCGCATCATAACGAGCTGGTGGGTAGAACAAGCTGATAAAACGCCGCACAATCAGATCATACAGCTTACGTTCTTCAGTACTCAAACCATTTAACAATACGGTCTGCTCTGTCGGAATAATAGCATGGTGATCGCTTACTTTGCTATCATCCACGATTCGCTTCGTAATCGGTAGCGATTTGCGAAGCAGTGGACGTGCCAACGCTGCATATGGTCCGACAGCCACACTGTCCAATCNNTTCCTTGAGTGTGCCCGTCATATCTGAAGTTAAGTAACGACTGTCCGTACGCGGGTAAGTGACAAGCTTATGCTGCTCATATAGCCGTTGAAGCACACTGGAGGTTTGCTTGGCTGAGAATCCAAACTTCCGGTTCGCATCACGCTGTAATTCAGTCAGATCATAAGCAAGAGGATGCTGTTCGCTCTTCTCGCTCTTCTGCACCTTTATAATACGGCCGTTGCGTCCAGTAAGCTTATCCTTTAGGCTTGCCGTTTTGTCCTTTTCGAATATCCGCCCATCTCCATTACTAGCCCGCCATGCCGCTTGGAAATCCCCAAAATCAGCAGTCAGCGTCTCAAAATCAACGGAACGGAAACCCGTAATCTCCTGTTCGCGATCCATGATCATCCCTAATGTCGGCGTTTGTACCCGTCCTGCGGAGAGCGGCGAACCGAACTTACATGTCAAAGCTCTCGTAACATTCAGTCCAATCATCCAATCCGCCTCTGCGCGGCAACGTGCAGATTCATACAACCGATCAAATTCCCGACCCGGGCGAAGTTTTGCGAATCCCTCTTTTATAGCCTTATCCGTCTGAGAGGATATCCACAGCCGCCGGAATGGCTTTTTCCACCCAGCCATATTCATAATCCAACGAGCCAGCAATTCTCCTTCACGGGCAGCATCCGTAGCTACCACAAGCTCCTCAATATCCTGACGCTTCATTAGATGCTGAACAGCTTTGTATTGCTGGTTGGTCTCACGCAGCACCTTCAACTTTGCCTTCTCCGGCAAAATCGGCAAGTCCTCCAAGGCCCAAGTTGCAAACTTTTTATTATAATCCTCAGGCTCTGCCAGGCCGACCAAGTGACCAAGCGCCCAGGTAACCACATATTTTGGACCTTCAATATAACTCTTCTGTTTATTATTACATCCCAATACTCTTGCAATCTCGCGTGCAACAGACGGCTTCTCCGCCAATACTAATGTCTTCATAAGGCTCCCCTTTCCACATCAAATTTCATTATAGCATTAAATGAATGTTAGCAAATATCGTCAGGCTTTACCGGGTCACTCCGTTATACACTAAATAATATCTGATACCCGAAAGGAGTCATAGTCAATGAACGAACAAGAAAGCTATAATATAGTACCTATAGGTTGGGTTACAGGTACGCCACGTAATTTGCGACTGGAAATCAAACCGGAATTTAGGCCGGCACTTAAAGGTTTATCTCAATTTAGTCATTGCCAAGTGCTTTGGTGGCTGCACGAGTTTGCAGATGATCAATTCCGCCAGACTACACAGATTCAACCACCTTATGATGAGACATTAACTGGAGTATTTGCTTCCCGTTCCCCTATTCGACCTAATCCAATTGGGCTTAGTGTAGCAGCAATCCTGTCTGTCGATGAAGCTTCTGGCATCGTAGAGGTGGCTGGACTTGATACCTATCCTGGCACACCAATTCTCGACATCAAAGCCTATTTTCCTAGTGCAGATCGCGTAATGGAGGTAACTGTTCCCGGTTGGGCTGCTAATTGGGGTGACTGGACAGCAAATAATTGAAGTGGTAGTTTTGAACACCACCTCTATAAAAAGTTATAGGAGGACAACTCATGAACAACCGTCAGTTAATGATTCAAGCNNTAGAGGATCGATTAACAACGGTTCTTCCTGTAGCTGTCCTCTCCAAAGAAATGGGTTACTCACTTTATCATTTCACCCGCCTATTTCAAGCAGTCACTGGGATAGCACCCGGCGACTATATAGCCAGACGCAAAATCACTGAGGCAGCCTTGGACATTCATCGAATGCCAGAACGTTCACTCCAGGACATCTCATTAGACTATAACTTCAGTAACTATGAGACCTTTACTCGTGCTTTCAAAAGAATGCTACACACGACTCCCTCTCATGTGCGCAAAAGACTCACTGAAACAAAGCTCCCTTTGTTGCCTAGGCTGTATGAACAGGATTTGCTTAAAATAACTCCGGATAGTGACATCGTCCCCCAACTCGTTGATTTCAGAGAAATTATACTTCAGGGACCCGTGGTTAAAGTAGAGCATGACTTCTCCGTTATCGCCGAGACTTGGTCTTTGCTTTTCAGCAAGGTAGCTTCTATATCTGATAGAATACTTCCTGAAAAATATTATCAGCTTGGCTTCTGGCCAGACGATTATGAAAGTAATGGATTTTCCATCATGTGTGCTTGTCAGTTAAACCCTAAATATGCGAACAATAATCGAGAATTTCCCATTCAAATCTTGCCACCTATGCGCTATTTAAAATTCATCCACAAGGGCCGTTCTTGTGATATCCCTTCTACTTATAAATACATTTACGGAATCTGGCTGCCAAAAACAGAATACAGAATAAGCATCCCTTTTGAAATGGAATATTATGGTGAACTATACCTTGGACCAGACAATGAAAACTCGGTGAGTGAAATCTATATTCCATTAGAGCTTGTATAAAAAAAGTCCGTATCTGCTATGCAGACACGGACTTATCTTAGTTTATTGAATCCAAATCGTTAATTCAAGTTCTTCGTAGAACGTTTTTATTCTCTGTCCATCAGCATCTTTCAAAAGGTTCAAATCCTTATACAACGTA
>DOJM01000297.1:2701-4521 GCA_003529225.1 Paenibacillus sp. | reverse complement strand
GGTTCAGTCAAGCCCTCATTTAAGGCGATGAACTTCGATATGGCACGATGGTTCTATTGTCATTTCTTCATTGAACGCGATATGATTAAAAAGATTATAAAAAATACTGGGAGGAAAAATGGAAGATATTATACTGTGGCTTAAATACTTGTTTCTTGGATTTGTTCAAGGGGCAACTGAGCCAATCCCCGTTTCCTCGAGCGGCCATTTGATCATCGCGCAGAAATTGCTAGGCTTAAAACAGAATGGGCTATCATTTGAAATCTTAACAAANNATATCGGAAGATTGATCAATGGATTCGTTCAATTTATTCTGACCCGCAGAGAGGAATATAAGTCAGATTTTATGTTCTCTTTGTACATTATCATTGGCACCATGCCTGCGGTTATCGTAGCCTTGTTCTTTAAGGACCAAATTGAGGAGATCTTCTCGTCAGTACACACCGTGTCCATCGCCTTGCTGGTAACCGGGGTTGCTTTATGGTTAATTCGTAATCTTCGCGGCCGTAAACAAGATGGGGACTTAAAAGCGAAGGATGCAGTCATAGTCGGACTTGCCCAAGCAGTAGCTCTTATTCCTGGAATAAGTCGCTCAGGTGCAACGGTCATCTCTTCCATCGCTGTGGGAATGAAGCAAGAAACTGCTTTACGCTTTTCTTTTATGCTGTATATTCCGATCAGTCTGGGCGGACTTGTTATGGGTGCATCTGATATTGCCAGTGACCCGAACCGAGCGCAACTAGCAATTCCATACTTAATTGCATTTATCACTACACTAATCGTCACGTATTTTTCTATGCGCTGGTTTATGGGGATTATGGCTAAAGGTAATTTGAAGTACTTCTCTTATTACTGCTTCGTGGCTGGGATACTACTCCTTATCTTCATGTAAGTACATGATTTCAAACAAAAGCCCTCATGACAATCTCTGGGATTACAGAGAGCATGAGGGTTTNNATGGATGTAGAAATAGCACACAAGACAATTGTATCTATACCACGACGCCGTAGCTGTAAATCAAGATCCGTTCCGAATAATTCAGGTACCAAGGTGTTCCAACCTGCATTTATCAATAACAAAACACTTGAAAGAAAGAATACATCTCGGATCCAAAACCAGGCGGCTCTCGATAAATAAGCATCTGGAGAAATATAGAATATTGAAAAATAATAGATTATTTATATTCATAAAAGACCTGTCCAAATGTCCACCGAACGTTTCGGATATAAATCTGAGGGAACATAGGTCGCGTAACAGTATAGATGAGGTGGGCTATTCATCTGCACAGCTTGTCCATTAATGTAGGCTGTATGATCGTCGATGGTCATCCTCAGAGAAAGTCCATGTTTTTCAGCGGTAATCGTGCGGGTTGCCTTGTTCCATTCTACCCTAGCTCCAAATAACTCAAAGAGATAACGCATGGGTACTTCTGAAATGCCATTCACAATGTTTAGCGGTGGTGATGATAGAAGTGGCATATCATCAATGTTCAACTGATACAGGATTGGGCTTGTCTTAAAGGTCCACTTTTTCACTAGCGTCTCGCCACCAGATTGAAATGAAACCTCCGCCGTATACTCCCGATCCCCCCTCAACTGACGCTGCCCTGTTAGTACATACCCGTAACCAGAATTGAGCTTCTTCACACTAAGCGGGATTCTAATGTGCCGGTTACCAGCCTGTGTGCTCAGTTCAGCCTTTATGTCTGATACATCCCGCAGGTTACTAAAGACCGTAAGTGTTGTAGCTTCTCCTTGAATTAACTGCTGCGCATTCATTTTGTAAATGTTGTCTGACCAGACTCGCGTCATTCCATCATA
>DOJM01000297.1:343-2630 GCA_003529225.1 Paenibacillus sp. | reverse complement strand
CTCCGCTAAAACCCGACGTTAACACCTTCTCTTTAGGTGTTTGTTGGGTAAAGATTCTTTAACTTGACTTGTATTAGTTACTTTATGTTAATATAAATAAATCATTAAACGTTGATATATCATCTATATTTTGATTAGGAGAGATCCCATGGATTCCAAAGACCCACTAGGTTTAGTTATTCGAGATTTACACTTAGAAATAGCCAATTATTTAACAAAATTGCTTGCACCCGTTCGGCTTGCGCCTGAACAACATTTACTTATGGCTTTGTTGCTTGAGAAAGAAGGTCTATCTCAGAACGAGATTGCTAATAAACTCGGAAAGGATAAAGCCAGTGTTGCCCGAATGATCGCTAGCTTAGAGAACAAGGGTTACATTCATAAAGTAACAAGTAGGCAAGATCGTCGTTCGGTAAATGTTTTTGTCACAGACGAAGGCAGGAAATTAGAGACTACAATCAATGAGGTGACGATCAAATTAAACGAAATTATAGCGACAGGATTCTCTCCTGCGGATTACTCAGCGCTAACAACTTTGTTAACTCGTGTGCAGAATAATGTAAGAGAGGCATAAATGCATTTCCCCTGCTCTATAGTTTCAATATCATCTATTATTCAAAAATAATACGAATCCATTTCTGAAAAGAGGTTTATCCCTATCATGGAATCAACAGCAGCTGTTCAAGTTAAACGTCCCGCCCTAATGGCCTTCTCCCTTATGCTAGGTGCATTCGTCGGACTATTTAGTGAAACCGCTTTAAATATGGCTTTTACCAACTTAATGGATGAATTTTCAATCAACGCCTCAACGGTTCAATGGTTAACCACAGGATATTTACTTGTACTAGGAATCCTTGTTCCGATATCCGCTCTATTAATGCAATGGTTTACCACTAGGCAATTATTCACAGCGTCCTTGCTATTATCTATCGTCGGTACTCTAATTGCTGCCCTCTCCCCCAATTTCACCGCCTTATTAATTGCGCGTTTAGTGCAAGCCTTGGGAACTGGTTTATTGCTTCCCCTAATGACGAACATTATTCTTATTATTTTCCCTGCACATAAACGTGGAACTGTCATGGGGATGATGGGACTAGTTATTATGTGTGCACCGGCCATCGGGCCAACTTTATCTGGTTTGATCGTGGATCATTTGGGCTGGGAGTTTATCTTTTGGACAAGCTTACCTTTATTATTATTTACATTTGGATTCGGATTAACATTTATCAAAAATGTAGCTAAAATCTCTAAGCCTAAAATAGATATTTTCTCCATCCTGCTTTCTACTCTCGGATTTGGTGGCATCGTATTTGGATTTAGTAACATCTCTGATCATTCTTTAAGTGAAATCATTGTCTATCTGCCTCTTATCGTTGGTGTCCTCAGCTTAATCCTGTTTGTATTACGACAGTTTAAGTTGGAAACGCCGATGCTAAATTTACGAGTGTTTAAATATCCTATGTTTACAATAGGTCTGATTATGGTCTTTTTAGGAATGATGATCATTTTATCCTCTGCCATTTTATTACCGTTATATTTAAAAGGAGGTTTATTGTTATCCGCCACAGCTGCAGGAATTTTACTCCTTCCAGGCAGTGTGATTAACGGAGCTATGGCTCCAGTAACAGGGAGAATATTTGATAAATTCGGCCCGAAGCTATTGCTGCCACTTGGATTCTCCATCGTAACAATTGCAGGATTTCTATTCACAAGTAACTCTACTGAAACCAGTAGCCTGACCTTTATTTTAATACACTGCACAATGTTTATTGGATTGGCAATGGTCTTTATGCCCGCCCAAACCAATGGCTTAAATCAATTACCCGTGAAATACTATCCGGACGGTGCTGCTGTCATGAATACACTTCAACAAATCGCAGGTGCTCTTGGTACAACGTTCGCTGTTACACTAATGTCTAGCGGACAAACACGATTCGCTAATACACATCCAACTGCTGCACAGCCTGAAATTTTAACCGCAGGAATTACACATGCATACTTATTTATCGCAGCGATTGCAGTTATCGGGTTAATTTTATCGTTATTTGTGAAGCGTATTAGAGTTTATTAATTTTAATCAAAAAAGACAGTGGACATGNNCCTAATTTCAAATAAAGACACTTGAGTCTCCCGGCTCCAGCGTCTCCTCATGTTGGTTTATGACTTGTTTTTGGGAAGGATATAGAGCGTTCCGTCTTCTTTAAATTCAGCATAGGCAACATCCTCGAAGCATTTAAAGCCCTGCTCCATGACCCGCTTCTGAATCTGCTCCTTGTTCATCGGCCTG
>DOJM01000297.1:0-292 GCA_003529225.1 Paenibacillus sp. | reverse complement strand
TTCCAGCACCCTGCCTTTATCAATAACTGTAACGGAAAAAGCAGAGGACTGCTCCTCTACAGACTTACGCATAACCGATAGAGAACCATTCGTCTCGAGCAGAGCATACTTTACTTCACTTAGAGAAAAAATATTTTGTTGCCGCAGCATAAACAACAGTTGAGTGTACTCAATATCGTATTTCTCCATCAAATCCTGATTAACTTTGCCGTCGTTAATTAACAGCACTGTCCGACCTTCCGCCATATTTCCGAATTTCACAAAATGGGTAGTCACCTTTTCAAACAGATAA
>DOJM01000526.1:7440-7670 GCA_003529225.1 Paenibacillus sp. | reverse complement strand
TCATTAATTAAAATTCATCGGCAGGACATTCCGAAAGCCACCAGCGTTCTGGCAGAAGCCTTCGCAAAGGATGATCCACTGTATCAGCATATTTTGCCTGATGAAACAACCAGACTCCGCGTATTAAACATTTTTTTTCATCGTTATATTGAGATGTTGTATCCTTATTCGGATTTACTAACGACGTCAACAAATTATGAAGCTGTCGCCTTGGTGTTCCATTCGGAGCG
>DOJM01000526.1:6815-7354 GCA_003529225.1 Paenibacillus sp. | reverse complement strand
AATTGGGCTTGCGATTCTCAAGTGTTTACCGATTTGCCGAATCATCGGTGTTCGAGGGTTTATTCGAGGACTAACTATTTTGCGCAGTATGAGTTCCTTATGGTTATCGATGTTTGGAGATCAGAAGTATATGCATTTGGATATGCTTGTAGTGCAAGAACGTTACCGTGGGCAAGGATATGTATCAAAGATTATGATGCCGCTGCTCGCTGAGTGCCTCGAGAAGAATGCATTATGCACGTTAGAGACACAGACGCCAAGTAATCTTCCCATCTATGAGCATTTTCAGTTCAGCACGGTTAAGGTTATTCCTTTACCAAACAGTACATTAAAGCAGTATTGCATGGCATGTATTCCAGATTCTGCGGAGTAGCAATGCGTGGATAGAATCTATTATTTTGTTTAACAATAAATAGCATAACCTTCGATGAATTGATATAATAGAAACATATATTCGCGTACTTCAGAACCCTATACGGATGTATACGGGTTTTATTTTTATTTGGTGAGGGTGGCAGAAAGATGAATTGGTCGGATTT
>DOJM01000526.1:592-6784 GCA_003529225.1 Paenibacillus sp. | reverse complement strand
GAATCTGGGGGCTGGGATGAACCTTGGCGAGATCCAACCGTACAAAGAAATGGTGTCTTTAAGCATCTTGTTGCAAGTCTATTATTTGGAGCTAGAATCCAATGAGAGAAGATCCAAGGAAGATATTATAGCGTTGGCTTGGACTGCATTGGAACGCTTCAATATTGCGAATCTCGGGACTACCGAATCGGTAGAACGTTTAGTAGACGGCCTGCTCTGGAGCGGAAATGGTGGGGATTTCGAATCCTATTATTATGATGATGCGGCTCGGCAAATGTCTGTGCAGAAATATAAATATTTCATGGTGGATGAGGATGCGACCCGNNGAGTCATGAGATTATTGAAGAGTTCCAGATCAGCATCAAGCTGCTCGAGATTCAGATGCATATTAAGCATGGACGTGTAACTCGGGCGCTTCAGGATGTGAATGAGCTTATCTCCCGGGTTCGGAAGATGACCCAGCAACAACAGGAATACCGGAATGCATTGCGCCGTAACCCCAAGCATATTTTTAGTGAATTCGGAGTGGCTCGGCATCAGCGACTTGAAGAGATTCATCAGCAATTCGATGAAGAACGCAAGCATTTTGATAATATTCATCGTTCTCTGGCCCGGCTAGCCAATGACGAGAAAGATGTGATCGACTTCAATGAGATCCGTATTCTTTCTGAACGAGTCGAGCTCTCAAGGCGTGTACACGATGAGCTAGCCGAGATAGTCTTGAATATTTTCGAGGTGGAGACCAACTTAAGATTGAACTTTCCTGAATTATTCTGGGGAGCCGCCGGCTTTAATTTCCGTACGCATGTCTGGGAGGAATGGGTTAAAGAAGAGGGTCTGACAAGTGGCGACAGCCTTGAAATGCTGCTCGGCGGATTGTTCGCTCCGAATCAGGATTTTGTCTATCCACTTCCCTGGGCTTGGGAGGAGCAAGAGGTGGGCTTTATCCCAGATATTGTGATGGATGAACTTGATGATGAGATAGATGCTGAGACCGTTCAATATATTCCTAAAGGTATTCCGTGGGCGGAAGTCGTTGAACTGTGGAAGCCTGTATTCAGTGCGCTAGCCCAGCGAGGGAGCTTTACGTTTACTACAGAAGCTTTTACCGAGGAGGAATTAACAAGATGGGCATGCACACCAGATGCTGTCGATCTGTGGGTGCAGTTTTTTCATTCAGAGATTGTAGTACAGGAACAGGCTCAGGAGAACAGTAACGGATCTGATGAATGCCAGCTGCTAATCAGGTACGTACTAGCGGATGATCCTCAACTGGAGGGCTTGCACGGCAAGCTGTTGCGGACGAGCATTGCACAAGAATCAGCCTTAAGGGTACGCTGGTCTGGTCTAGATATGAGCCCATATACTATTACGATCGTGGAGAGGTGAGAGGTTACTAGCATGAGTTATACATTAGAACAGGTACAGCAAGCTTCACGGCTATTTTTTGAATTACTTCGTAAAAAGGTAATCCCTCTTGATGATCCTGCGGCTGCGGAATGCCTGCAGGATGCAGGAACATATGATGCGCTTCAATATGTTGCCAAGGAGGCAGGCTGCCGAGTGATGAATTCCGGACACCGTCTCCATTTGTTGGTCAATCCACTCGGGTCAGTGTTCGCCACCAACTTTACCCAGCTGAAGAATAAGTACTCACGAATTGAGCGCAAAACTCATTTACATATCATTAATATCATCATCCTTGTGTTTCTGGCCGAGATGGATCAGGACGAGACTCACTTTAAGTCCGGGCAGGACAGTATGTCCTATATACAGATATCCGATCAGGTGTCTTCCCTTTTCCAAGCGTGGATGCAGATGGATGAAGAAGGTCGGTTTAGTCAGCAGTGGCGTTTGGATATCCAAGCGATGTCGAAGGTGTGGACTAACCTCTATATGCAAACTAAGAGTCAGGAAGAGAGCGATCTTCTGACAAGAGGCGCAGGCTCACGAATTGGGCTGATTCATGAAGGCATGAAGCTCCTGGAAGAGGAGAAGCTCGTGTTCATCTCGGAGTCAGAGAAGCGGATATTCCCACGGGAAGAGCTTTATGAGAGAATGCGGTATTTATATCATGATGTTGACCGGTATCAGGAATTGAAGAAACTCATCGGACGAACTTTAGCTGAGAAAGACGGTGCTATTAATGCCGCGGATTGAACGCATACGGATTACAGGACTTAAATACGAGAAAATGCTCAAGAAATATGATGATATGATTCTAGACCTCTGTAACGAAGAGGGGCCAGCCAATACGCTTATTACGCTTATGAATGGTGGCGGGAAGGGCGTACTGCTGCAATCCATCTTTCAGTTATTAATGCCCAAAACGCCATGGGGAAAAGATAGTGAGAACCAGGTTGAAGCATTTTTTCATAATCATAAAAAACAACTTAAACCTTATACCTTTCATGTAGCTATCGAATGGCATCTGGACAACAATGAGCGTAATGAATATATGACGACTGGTATTGCTATGACGGCACATAACTCACTGGATCAGCAGGATATTAAAGTGGATTACCTTCTATACGCACTTACGGATTATGGCGATGCGTCTGAACTTACCCTTTCGACGTTGCCACTCTTCGATGAAGAGACTGCTGAACCTACGAGTTTTGAAACGATCCAGCAATTTATACGAGATCGGCGGGGAGAAATTGTACCTTTCGGTAGCCATAGCTCGGATTTAAAAAGATATTATGATTTCCTGGCTACCCGGGATATCCATATCGCCGAGTGGCGCAATATGCGGCGGATCAATGGGGAAGAGGGCGGTATTAAAGGTTATTTTAAGAAGAATGACGCCTTTACCAACCATAACTTATTCGAAAAGCTAATTATCCCTGAGATCGGTTCCAGTCTAAATGAGGGACCCAAAGAAGAAGACAATACGCTGCAGCGGATGTTTATTGACACGGCGACAGTAGCTCAACGTCTACCGATGCTTGAACAGCGGGAACAAGTTTACACAGAGTTTCTTGGCATGGCTGCACCTTTATACGAGCTGGTGAAGCTAGGTGTAGAGGCAGAGAGTGTTGTTCAAGAAACTGAACTTCGTGGACGTCAGATCTATACGGTTATTCATGAAGAACAGAGAAATGCGGAAGAAGAGCGAAGTAAGGTTGGTAATGAACTGGCGGGTCGTTATCAGGATGCGAAGCAATTGCGATTTGAGACGGACAATCTAAAGTATTTGCGCAGCAAGGAAGAAATGGAACTGAAACAAGAGGAGTTCAAAAAGCTTAGTGATGATCAGAGACGTGCACGTGGACGGCTGGACGAATCCAAGACTCAGGAGAAAAAGCTTGAAGTGGCTCATTTCTTAGCTAAACGTATGCTCCACACACGACAAATTGAGCAATGGCAGAAAGAAATTCAAGCGATCGAAGGATCTCTGGAGATGAAAGAACGTCAAGAGGTCATTCAGACGGCTAAAGAAAAGCTTCGTAAACAATGGAATGTGGTATCTAGCCTCTGGCAACAAACGATCAGAGGATTTGGAACAGCGGAGCGAGCACTGACGACTGAAGAAAAAGGTTTACGTAAGGAGCGGGAGAGCTTTCTGTTGGAGTTAGCAGGCCTGGATATTCAGATTAATGAATTGACGCTCTCTATCCGTCAATATACAGAAGAACTCGGAACATTCGCAGCTCAGCATGGTCAGGACGCTGCATATGCTCCTGTGGCGACGCTTCAACGTACGATTTCAGCTGCCAAAACGATACTTCTCGATATGGAAGTGCTAGAGGAACAGCATAAAGAGGCAGAGAACCAAAAGCTGGCACTGCATAAGAATCATGCCGAACTCAGCGAGAAACATCGCTCTTATGAACGAGAGGTAGACGAGCTCGGGGCACTGCTTGATTCGCAGACCTATAAAGAATCACAATTATGGTCACAGATTGTTGTTCTACTGGAAATGTTTGATGAACATAATCGTTTGGGAGCAACTGGCCTTTTTGAAGAGCAGGATACGATTCAATTACGATTTATCCGAAAAATGGATGAAGTGGAGCAGCAGACAAAACGTTCCAGACGAGATTACTACAATCAGCTTATGGACGTGGAACTTCAGAACCAATCCTACTGGGTGCCGAATTCAGATATTCTCGTGGTCAAGGACACACTCGATTCGCTCAAGATTCAATCCACACCGGGTAGTTCCTATTTAAATGATCGCCCGTATCTTGAACGTGAGGAAGAGCTGGAGCGCCATCCACTTCTTCCTTATAGTCTGATTGTAACCCGGCGCGAAGCTAATAAAATCAAACCGGATTTGCTGAAGGACACACTGCTGAAATCAGCTGTGCCTATCTTTATCCGTGAAGAGATGGTAGCTTCAGATCCGGTATCTTTTAAACTTTTAGCTAACCAGGGACCACAAATGGTACTGGAGCCAGATCGTTTCTTGAACTTTAAGAGCGGTATTCAGTCGAAGCTAAAGGAGCAAGAACAAGTGCTTCAGGACGCGGAGGCTTATTTATCGAAGTTGAAATCTGTGCGTCAGGAATATGAACGGTTATCTCAAACAGAGAACACTGTGACGATTACAGCCAAACGTAATACCCTTATGAAACTGCAGAGTGAACTTCAGCAGAACATTATCAGTCTGAGCAACGAGATTAATGAGAACGAGAGCACGCTTGCTCGGATCGTTCGCGAACTTATCGAGAATAAGGCGCTTAGTGCAGAGCATGAGCATAGAGCAGCAGCGTTGCAAGCTTGGATTGAACGTACGAAGAAGCATGAGCAGGATCAAAAGGAGAAGAAAAAGTATTCAGATCGTAAGAGTCTGGTGAGCAGGGAGCTAGCGAATAAAGACCAGCAGCTCGAGCATCTTGAAGCGCAAATGGTAAGCCTTGGCGGAGAGCGCGAGAAATGGATGGGAGATGCCAAGTATGCTCTGTTTCCTAGACTGCAGCATTGGTTCCCTGAAATTGTATTTCCGACATATCATCAGCTTTCGGATGATATGGAACCCACACCAATAGATCCCGTAGAGCAGAACCTTCTGTTGCAGCAGCTCAGTACCGTTGAAAGTCTGCAGCAATCGCTGACGGAGAATGAGCTTGAAATTCGAACAAGAGCCGCCCAGATTAAAGCGGCGAGCGAGAATCTAACGGAGCTTGAAGCCAGCCTGAATCAAGTGGATGAGAATTGGCGGAAGGTAACAGAGCCTGCTGAATCTACTGAATCCATTATGGCTGCAAGAAACCGTCAAAAGTCGGAAACTGCTTCACTGGAAGAAGACTATCAGATGGTTCACGATTCTTTCATCCGTTGCCAGACCGAATTGGATAATTTGCAGAAGGAATTGCGTAAGGTAGAAAAAGGAATCAAAGAGAAACATGAGCGTGCCGTGGAAATTTGGAATGAGCTACTCGAGCAAAAAGAGGCGGACATTCAGGAGCGTTTCCAAGAGAATGAGCTCATGCTTAACCAGTGTAAACGATCTTTGGAACGAATGGATGCGCTCATTCAGACGTTATCTAATCAAATCAAGATCATGAATGCACATATTGAGGATCGGGTCAATCTACGGACTGTGCCAGAAGAATTAATGCTGAGCGTAAGAGAAAGCTGCGAGTCTCTAGTTGCAGACTGGCTTCTTCGGATTAAGGATAGCCGGGTAAGACGGGACGAGGTCTCCAGAAAGGTGAAGGAAGAGAAAAATTCATTAACCGGAAAACTCGCCAAAAATGAACGGAATTCTGAACTGGAGACTAAGATTCTAGATCGTTTAAATACGGTTCATTGGGATAACTTCGCTATTGCTCAGCAAGTCCTAGAATCGATGTTACGTAGTTCACGTGATCAGATTGAGAGCATTCAAAGCGATAAGGAGGATATGGATCTGTCCCGCAAGATGTGGGTAGCCCGGGCTTCTTATCGTGTAGTACAAATCATTGATATTATGAAGCGAATGGAACGTCGGATGATTATTCATAATGAGAATAATTATGCCTTCCCGCTGGTACGCCTGAATTATAAGAATATCAATATACCGAGATCAAGCGATGAGGTAGAGCCGATGGTGAGCGACTATTTCAATCGATGTATCCAAGAATTGCTATCAAAATATCCGAAGATTGAACAAGTGCCAGCATTAGTAATCAAAGAGGTTATTAATGACGGACGAATCGTCTATGCGGCGCTTCAGAATCGCTTCCCGATTCTTCAGGTATATAA
>DOJM01000526.1:0-578 GCA_003529225.1 Paenibacillus sp. | reverse complement strand
TATTCCGACTGGGAAATCATCAATCGGGGTGCGCTGGATGAGGCTGTCGGCAGTGGTGGACAGCGCCAATCTGTACAACTGCTGGTAGCAATGATGATCATGACACATAAACGTGTAAATCGTGAGAACAAAGGGTGGACGGTCTTTTTATATGACAATCCTTTTGGAGAAATGGTTTCTAATAACGTGCTTGATCCCGTATTTGAAATTTCTAAGGCTCTTAAATTTCAGTGGCTGATTGTAACGCCGCCGGAGCTAGTGAAGAATGACGTTAGCGTTCGCTTTGGTGTGTACTGGCAGCTCTATTTCGGAGGTGTCAAAGGGGATATGCTAGAATCTACCCTAGTCAAGGGAGGAAGAAAGCTCATTCCTGTTTCGCTTTTTTGACCCCTTGTATCCATAATGAAAGAAGTTCTAGTAGCATAATGCTGCTGGAGCTTCTTTTTCGTTATACATTATCCTTATCTTTCTCGCTTATAACGCTTACCGGCCTTAAAGGACGCCGAAGGCGTATATGCTTACTATAATAGAATTAATAAAATTTCGAGACTGCGGAGAAATGTATGCGAAAAACCGAA
>DOJM01000364.1:2088-7451 GCA_003529225.1 Paenibacillus sp. | reverse complement strand
AAGGACGCCGAGGGCGTTTATGCTTGTAGGGCTATTCTTTCTTTGAGTCCTCCGAGTCCTTATTAGCCTTCGAATCATCCTCTGAAACTGCCTCCTTAGGCTCTGTTACCGCAGGGAGGATTTGCTCTCTGTTCAGCTCCTTATTTCGCTGACGAATTCTCTCGGTCTGCTGCTCCCGACGCTCGCGGATATTTTTACGGGAAACTAATACAATAGCTAAAATAATGGCAGCCCCGATAAGTATCGGTAACGCTCCTGCAAGGATAACGACAATCCACTGAAACATCACAGATAGCGCATTTAAGCTTCCATTTAGAGCATCTGAAGCACGTTCCAGTAACGGCCCTTGCTCCTTCTTCTNNCAATACTTTCATCCGTCTGATACACTCTCAATTCTACCGTAGAGAAGGATACATTCTGATTGATATAACGCATTCTACCTTTAATCTGTTCAATGTTTTCTTGAATCGAACCAAGCTCGTTCGCGAAGGCGACCAGATCAGTGGATTTCGTTGCTTTCTTCATAAACTCTGTATATTGTGCTTCCATTAGCTGCTTTGCCTTCAAACGCGACTCCAGATCAACATACTCTTCAGAGACATCCTGACCTTGAATGCTGCGCTGTAGAGATTCGTGTTTTACTTGTTCTAATTTATTCAGAAAAGGCGAGAACCCCGAGGCAGGCACCTTAAGAATAAACGTCCCACCTTGCTCGTACTGCGACATATTTTCATTAAACTCAATAATATATCCATTTGCCATGGTTACTAAATTACGTATTTCAGTCTGTGCTTTTCCATAGTCTTCTACTTCCATGTTAAGATTCGCTTTATAGATCAGCTTCTTGTTTAAGCCCGCTACTACATCGCTACCAGTAAATCCTGCACTTGCTTGAACTGTATTTTCTGATGTGGAGCCCTTTACAGCCATGTTCTCGCTGCCACCCGCTTCTATCTCAGGCGCTGCCGCGGTACTCTTATCCGCAGATGAGGCTATCGAGTTTTGCGATTGTACCTCTGCTGCTGCGTCGTTACTCGTACTACCATTTTCTTTTGCCAAACTATCTGCCGCTGAATTCCTATCCGCTGAGCCACAACCCGCCAAGACTAACGCAAGAATTAATAAACATAAGTAATGCAGACCCCATTTGCGCATTCTCATTCCTCCAAAAATGTAATAGATACCGCTTGCACGAATCATAATATCGTTTCGGAATGTCTTGTTCTAAGCAGATCTCTTCCGTCACTCTTTACTAAGACGTTCCAAAACTTGGAAGGTTGCACTGAAAAATGGAATTATGAACAGTTTCTTTTGAATTATGCTCTCTAAATAGTAAAANNCTGGGTTAGATGCACTTTGTTTAATCACATAAACGCCATCTGGTAACGAACCGCTTAATAATCTCGCCATGTAAATATCAACATCATAACTAGTAGTGCCTACAAGAACTGAAGAACCCTGAACATTGGCATAGGTCTTCTCCGTAATTACACCAAATGAGTTATTCATAATCGGCGTGTATTCCATCCAAGCATAATTGTAAGGATTCACTGATGCAGTTGTCGTGTTACTGCCACCATAAGTATTAGACCATGATGAGCCACCAGTAATACCAGCACTTACAGCTGTTTGTTTTGCGGTTACACCAAAGCTTGTATTCGCAATGTAGCCTTGAGATACCGAATAGCTAATATTTAACAACGAATTTACAGAAGCACTGTTATATACAGACTGAGAGATTTTTCTAGTCAAACCACTTCTAGTGACATATGAGACATAACCATTTTGTTGATAGGAGTAAATCGTTGTCTGGTAAGCATCTCTAGGTGCAATTACAGAGGCGTCATCAAAGGAAGAGTCCGTTGTGAACATTGGAATACTTGGTATCAGCCCCTCTTTAGCAGCTTCGAAAGCTTGTCCATGCGCAAGAATTTCATTGTACTCCTCTACTGAAATTTCTGACAAGCCCGTAGCTGAGGCTTTGTAGACTTTTATGATTTCGGATTCACTTATTTGGGGAGCTTGGTCATTATGTACACCTTCTGCACCTGCATAAATAGGTAAGCACAAGATGAGCATTAAGGCAAAAGGGAATAGTAATAACTTTTTCAACATCTTCATCCTCCAATATTTCAGATTAGAGCGGCCGTTCCCTATCGAAAATATTACCATATAATTCTTGTAATCATATAGATATTTAGAATTATTTTCTATTTTTAGGTATGTAAGGAATAAGTATCTTTTGTGCTTTTTTATAATTTTTTGTATAATTTTGTCACATTTCTAACATTTCTGTTATCGAATAACTCATTTGCTTAAACGCACTTTATTTGGTACAATTACCACGTATATCCACGTAAAAAACACCAAAAACCCTCTATTCATAATGAATGAGGGCAGGGCTCGGTTCTGTTCGGACAAGCTCCACCTTGTTGAACAGAGAAGTTTTTAAATATGCTGTCTATTACTAAAAGGGGAGGTGAACCCTCATGGCAAAAGACGTAATTTGCGAAGTTAACTCCTGCACCCACTGGGCAGAAGAGAACAAATGCAGTGCTGATTCTATCTTTGTAGCTTTCCATAGCTCCCAAGAACCTACACGTGCAGAAGAAACAGATTGCAAGACCTTCGAAAGCAAATAAGGTGATAATTTAAAGGGACCCTCCACGGTTCCTTCTTTTCTTTTCTCATTCTATCAAGAATGAGAATTATTATCAAGTGGCTGAAATAAAAAGCCAGGGAGAAATTCCCCGGCTTCGATTTATTGTATACCTTTTATGCTATTTGGTGGCACTGACTCCTGCGTTTTCTCTTGCAATAGCGGCAGCCTTTACCATGTTACGAAGTGCATCTTCCGTCTCCTGCCAGCCACGTGTCTTAAGACCGCAATCCGGATTAATCCAGAACTGTTCTGGATCCAGCACCCGCAGCGCACGCTCAATATTAGCTGTCATCTCTTCTACTGCAGGAACCCGTGGACTATGGATATCATATACACCAAGACCGATTCCTTTATCATACTCCTGCTCCTCAAAGCTAACGATCAGTTCCCCGTGGCTACGTGAAGTCTCTATAGAGATAACATCCGCATCCATCGCTGAAATGGAGTCTATCATGTCATTAAATTCGCTATAGCACATGTGGGTATGAATTTGTGTTGTAGCCTTCACATGATTCGTCGCGATACGGAACGACTTCACCGCCCAATTCAAGTATGCCTCATGATCTTCAGCCTTCAAAGGAAGTCCTTCACGGATAGCCGGTTCATCTACTTGAATCATCTCTATGCCTGCATCTTCCAAAGCTTTAACTTCATGACGGAGCGCTAAAGCAATTTGATTCGCTACTGCTTCCCGGCTAAGATCATCACGTACAAAAGACCAATTGAGAATCGTAACAGGACCTGTCAACATGCCTTTAACAGGAAGGGAAGTTAACGACTGAGCATAGACGCTTTCTTTTATAGTCATAGGCTGGGTAAAAGCTATATCCGCATAAATAACTGGTGGCTTAACGCAGCGTGATCCGTAGGATTGAACCCAGCCATTAGTTGTAAATAAGTAACCATCCAGCTTCTCCCCGAAAAATTCCACCATATCCGTTCTTTCGAACTCACCGTGTACGAGTACATCCAGACCCAGCTTTTCTTGGAAGGTGATTGCATCTGCAATCTGCTCACGAACGAACCCGTCGTAACGCTCTTGATTCCATACGCCTTTACGCCATTTCAACCTTGCTTGACGCACTTCTACGGTTTGTGGGAAGCTTCCGATCGTTGTCGTTGGCAGAAGCGGCAGCCGCCATTTCTCCTGCTGCACCTTCAGGCGCTCAGCAAAAGGTAGGCTACGTTGGTCTGGTAAATCTGCAAGTCCGAGAACTTGCTCGGCCACATCCTTACGACCGCGTTCAGGAAGTGCCCGGAAGGCAGTAAGGGCTTCTCGACTGGCTGTCAGCGCAGCAGCAGCTTCTCCTGTACCCTTTAAGGCTGCAGCAAGCAAGCCAAGCTCACTAAGCTTCTCATTAGCAAAAGCTAAAGCAGCCTTGACGGTTGCCTTCAGCTTCACCTCACCCTGAACAGTAACCGGAACATGCAGCAAACTGCAAGAAGGCTGTAGAATAAGACGATCAAGCGGCACATGTACACTCAGCTTCTCGATTAGCTGCAGCTTAGCATCCAGATCCGAGCGCCAGATGTTGCGTCCGTCAATAATACCCGCTCCCAGCCACTTATCCTCAGGCCAGCCAAGACGTTCAATCGATGCCAGATTCGTTCCGCCATCATGGACAAAATCAAGACCTAAACCTTGTACCGGAAGCTTGAACAGTGCCTCCAGCGGTTCAGCAGCTTCAAAGTAAGTCTGCAGAATAATATTTAATCCAGGTACGGATTCAGCAATTTCTGTGTATATCGAGTTAAGTAATGATAATTCTGATTCATTTATTCCTGTAACAATCGCTGGTTCATCAATTTGTACCCAGCTTACTCCTTCTTGCTTCAGTTCCTGCAACAGCTGAACGTAAACCGGAAGAAACCGAGCGGCAATCTTCGCAATATCCGCAGATGCAAAACCTTTTGACAACTTAAGGAAGGTATAAAGGCCTAAAACCACAGGTTTACCCTCAATTCCCGCTTGGGACTTGGCAAAACGATAAGCCTCCAGTGGTTTATTCTCGGTCAGGCGCGGCGTTTGTGCACCGATCTCTGGAACGATGTAATGATAGTTTGTATTGAACCATTTAGTCATCTCGCAAGCGGTAGCCTCAGCATTTCCTCTAGCCATGGCAAAATAAAGATCAAGCCCAATGTCGCCACCATCATACGCATAACGTGGAGGTACGATCCCGAACATTACAGCTGTGTCTAGCACATGATCGTAGAATGTAAAATCATTTACCGGAATTAAATCAATTCCAGCCTCTTGCTGAGTCTTCAAATGCTGAAGCTGAATTCCTGTCATTTCAGTACGGAACTCTTCCTCATTTGTTTTTCCCGCCCAGAAGGCTTCCAACGTTTTCTTCCACTCGCGGTTTTTTCCGATTCTTGGATAGCCAAGATTGCTTACTTTTACTTTGTTCGTCACTTTGCAGCTCTCCTTCTCCATCTTCTTATTTTGGACTCGATATTACTTGCATTCCTATAAAAAAGAGCGCCCTTCCCTAAAAAAGTCAAAGGGAAAGACGCCCATATTATACCTATGGTTAACGTCTAACACCTTCCTATCCTCCGTAGGTGAAGCAGTGCTGTTGAAACAGGCAGGTCGCCTGGCTAGCGGTGTCAGCATCCTTAGCAGTCTTCCCAGCAGTAGTAAATTGCCAGTGACATCTGTTGCTATAGACTATTCCGTTACAGTGGCGGGACCGCA
>DOJM01000364.1:1130-1930 GCA_003529225.1 Paenibacillus sp. | reverse complement strand
CGAAGGCACTGATAAAGCCTGCGATGAAGAACGGCAGGGCATCTATGGTGAAATATTGCCAGTTCTTCATCAGTGAGAGAAGACTGGCCCCTGCCATGATAGGAACAGCCATAATAAATGTGAAATCAGCAGCAGCGCGATGACTCATACCCAGAAGAACACCACCAGAAATCGTCGACCCGGAACGAGAAAATCCCGGCCACAAGGAGAAGCACTGGACCAGACCCACACCTAGCGCCTGCTTATATGTAATCTGATCGACACTCTCCGTTTGAATCTTCTTTGGTCCGAATAGATCCGCAATAATCATTAATACAGCACCGACTACTAGACCGATTAACACGGTGGATGTAGAGAATAAATGCTCGTCAATATAATCATTAAACAAAACGCCCAGCACGCCTGCTGGCACTAAACCTACAAGCACCTGTGTAAGCTTAAGGTGGCCGCCTTTTTCAAGCTGTGGTTGTTGCTCGGTTACAGGATCTAACTGCTTGCGGCTGAAGCGCTTTAAGCCCAGCAATTCAATGAATCGATTTCTAAAAATAACTACAACTGCTAATATTGACCCCAGCTGTATAACCACTTTGAATGTATTGGCCGTATATTGCCCAAATAACTCTGTCGATTTTAACCACATATCATCAACAATAATCATATGACCTGTGGAGGATACCGGAGCAAATTCAGTCAATCCTTCAACAATTCCCAAAATAATAGCTTTAATAATCGTTAATAGCTCCATTTTTTCTCCTCCTTTTATCATAACTTTTATCTATAAGTCCTATAAGTCCTTGTCG
>DOJM01000364.1:284-1059 GCA_003529225.1 Paenibacillus sp. | reverse complement strand
TAAACACTCCAAATTTCATGCCCGACATCCCTGCAGGGATCGAAATCAAACTACGCACTAATGGAACCATCCGACAAAATAATACGGTCCAATAGCCATATTTGTCAAACCAAGCATCAGCCTTGTGTATATCCTTTTTGCTAATCCGGAGTAGACCGCCCCAGCGTTCTACGATCTTCTCCAATCGATTTACATCCAACAAACGACCAATATAATAGAGAATCACTGCACCCAGCAGTGAGCCAAGCGTAGCTGCAATGATTACACCAGGAATGGTCAAGTTCGTTGTGGTTGTCATGAATCCGCCAAAAGGAAGGATCACTTCGGAAGGAATCGGTGGAAATATATTTTCGAAAGCGAGCATCAGGAAAATACCAAAGTAACCAAACTGCTCCATAAAATCTGTAATCCATGCTTGCATTTCGTAACCCCCATTATTCAGATCAAGTTCTTCTTCAAGTTGCGTAAATAACGGCTGCGAATAAAAAAGAAGTAAAGTCCCTGGACAGCCAAATATCCCAATAACACCGCCCCGGTCTCCACAGCAATAGATAAGTAAAACAACCGCTGAAGCGCAATAAAGGCAAATACACTATGCAAAATGGCCACCCCCACCGGAACAAAAAACAACAACGACAATTGTATCGTTACAATTCGGTTTAGCTCATGATCTGTAAGTCCCATTTTGGACAATGTAGAATATTGATGACGATCATGATCTAGATCTGTATAGAGCCGGAAGTAAAGGAAGCTGCCTGCTGCAATGAAAAAGACA
>DOJM01000364.1:0-218 GCA_003529225.1 Paenibacillus sp. | reverse complement strand
CACAGCGTGCCGCTAACAACAATCGCGTATTGAGAGTTACTTTCATAGGACCGTTTACCTTTATGGGCAATGTCCGCCGCTATACCTACCGTTTGCGGGAAGTCATCCATATAAAATCCTGTATACAAATCGGTCTGTACGGGATCAATAGCCTTGTAAAGCTCATCGCTAATCACAACACCACTGAAATCTCCCCCATCCCTTCCATCCAGCTCCGT
>DOJM01000034.1:9291-12357 GCA_003529225.1 Paenibacillus sp. | reverse complement strand
GGAGGTGTTAGACTATGGGGCAAACCGTAAGTCCCGAAACGAGATCGACCCGAACCAGAGCTCCTAGAAAACCTAAAAAGAGTCAGTTGCCCATCGCGTTGCTGGTCACAGTTCTCATTATTGGATTTGGTTTTTTCCTAAACCAAGCCCACGATAAGATGGTTGTCTACCTGCTTTTCGGTATTTCGTTTGGCGTTATTTTGCAAAGATCACGTTTCTGCTTTACTGCATCACTTAGAGATCCATGTATTACAGGCAGCACATCGGTAACAAGAGCTGTATTGATTGCATTTTCTCTCGCTACGATTGGATTTACAGCCATTAAGTATCCAGCGTTTCTGGAAGGTAAANNCGATTCCTGGGATGGACAATGTGGGTCAAATCAGTTTCGCTTTGATCATTGGTGCTGTATTATTCGGAATTGGCATGGTTATCGCAGGTGGCTGCGCTTCGGGTACATTGATGCGTGTAGGTGAAGGTTTTACCATGCAGATGCTGTCACTTGTATTCTTTGTCATTGGTTCACTTTGGGGATCACATGATATGGGTTGGTGGAGAGCTAACGTTATAAAGGATGCACCAACTGTATTTTTGCCAGATGTATTCGGTTGGCTTGGGGCACTGGTTGTTCAGTTCTTGATTATTCTTCTGTTGTACATCGCTGCAGTTAAATGGCAAGAGAAAAAGATGGGAAGCGCAGATTAGTTTGAGTTATTACGTGAATTATTTCACTAAAATACATCCAAATAAAAGTTAAAGGTGGTTTTCAAGATGGCTGAATTTACACTTGATTGCATGGGAGAAGCTTGTCCGGTTCCGTTAATGAGAACAGAGAAGAAAATGACTGAACTCAATGTAGGTGATGTACTAGTAGTGGCTATAGATCATAGCTGCGCAATGAAGAACGTTCCAGAATGGGCGAGAAAACAGGGACATAATGTGGAAATTGAAGAGGTTGATGATGGTGAGTGGGAAGTTATCATTGAGAAGGTAAAATAGGATCGCTGAGTAGGAAAGGACGGTGAATGAAACGGTGAACGAATTCTGGTTGAAGATATCGTCTAACCGCTTTTACAAGCAATTGCTCAAAGAACCGTTTACTTATGTAACTGGAGCTGTACTTCTCGCTGTGTTCGCTACAGCACATCTGGCTGTTTTCTCTAAAGGATGGGGAGTAACTAGCGCTTTTGCAGATTGGGGAGCTTGGTTGTATCGATTAGCAGGTGGGAATGTAGATCAATGGGCTTATTTTAGTTCGGAAAAAGCACAAAAAACATTATCTTCCGGATTTTTGAATGATGGTGGATCCATTCGAAATGTAGGGATTATCTTAGGTGCATTAGCAGCGACTTTGTTTGCATCCGAATTCAAGCTGAAGAAAATCAAGTCCAAAAAGCAGGTAGTGGCGGCGGTACTTGGCGGGTTGCTCATGGGGTACGGAGCTAGACTGGCTAATGGATGTAATATTGGTGCATTGTTTACGGCTATAGCCTCTTTATCGCTTTCAGGATGGATATTTGGATTGTTCCTGCTGGTTGGTGCATTTATAGGCAGTAAATTATTAGCCAAATTCTTTATGTAAAAAGTGGAATAGGCTGAACTTGAGTGCTGACGAAAGTCAGCCTATTTTATTGAAATCATACGCTACTCAGGAGGGACAAAAGGGATGGAAAAGAAAACAGAACAGTATGATGTCGTTATTATCGGTGGCGGTGCTGCTGGATTAACAGCGGGGATCTATTGTGGGCGAGCCAAATTGAAGACACTCCTTTTGGAGAAATCGCTGGTAGGTGGTCTTGCGACTTATACAAATGAAATAGAGAATTATCCTGGTTTTCCTGAAGGAACGACCGGAACTGACCTTATGGGATTATTCCACAAACAAGCTAAGAAATTTGGTGTGGATTTTAAAATGACAGATGTAAAATCTGTTTCGGTAGCTGAAGATATTAAGGTAGTGGAGACCTTTCGGGTTCGTTATGAGTGCAAGGTCATTATAATAGCCAGTGGGGGGAAACCAAGAATTACCGGTGCTGCTAATGTNNGCAACCTGTGACGCTGCAGCAAATACGGGAAAGACGGTTATGGTCGTTGGCAGTGGTGATGCGGCTATTGAAGAAGGAATGTTTCTAACCAAGTTTGCAGATAAAGTGATCGTTTCTGTTATGCATGATCATGGGAAAATGGATTGTAATGAAATTGCCAAAACACAAGCCTTGGAAAACCCTAAAATGGAATTCATGTGGAATACGGTGGTAAGTTCTTTCGAAGGGGAAGAACGCTTGAATTCCGTCGTTTTGAAAAATCTAAAATTGAATGAATTGCAAAACATAAAGGTCGATTCATGTTTCTTATTTATTGGCTATACACCGAACACAGAAATTTTATCAGGTATAGTTGAGATGAATCGAAATGGATATGTACTAGTCAATGAAAAAATGGAAACCAATATCCCTGGTGTTTTTGCAGCAGGGGATGTATGTGATAAGTTTCTTAAGCAAGTTGCTACTGCTGTTGGTGATGGCGCCATTGCAGGGTATGGTGCTGAGAAGTATATCTCTGAGTGTGAGACCTATGAACATCAGATTCTAAATCAAGGCAAACCTTCCATTGTCTATTTATGGAATGCAACAGATCCTTCGTGTCGAGAGTTATTACCTATGATTGAAGCATTTGAACAATCCCATCCTGATGTCAGAGTCACAAAGGTAGATGTATATAAGTCTCCTGGACTTGCTGGCAGGCTAGAAATAGATTCTGTACCTGCTATTGTCTATCTGAATGATGGGAAGATCGAAAGAGTAATGACTGAAAGAATAAGTGCAGATCTATTGAATTACACTTGCTAATTGATAAAAAGGACACATGCAGATGAGAACTCTGCAGGTGTCCTTTTTTTATTCAGGCTTAAGTAATATCGGACGAACTATTTCAAGAAAGTGTCAAAGTATCAATAATAGTTGTTTTGTCATATACCTTTGAAAGCGCTTAGATATTAAGATTAATTCATAAGATAGCAAATCAACGGAGGGAGAGTAGAGGAGAACCAAGGCTGAAAAAAGAGAG